>JAQBGS010000408.1:0-4582 GCA_032128535.1 Nitrospirota bacterium | reverse complement strand
AGGATGATCGTGAAGAAAAGATTTAATTCTATCGGAATCAGGAACAGTTTTAACCGAAAAAATATTCTTGGAATGGATACCAGGAATGTTGGGGACGATGGCCCCAGCTCCAGGAGCCAAAATCAATGTGTCATAGGGATGAGGCGTCACGGCTCCCGAGATTAAGTTTTTGACCTGGACACACTTTTTGGGTCGTTCAATCGTGAGCACTTCATGGAGAACGTTGACACGAACCCGAAATCGTTTCCAAAACCGTTCGGGGGTTTGAAGCAAAAGGTCGTCACGATCCGTGATTATTTCTCCTACATAATAGGGAAGGCCACAGTTAGCAAAGGACACATACGGCCCTTTTTCGAAAATGGTAATGTCAGCAGATTCGTTCGTGCGACGGGCTTTGGCTGCTGCACTTGCACCGCCCGCCACTCCTCCCACAATGACGATTTTTGTGGACATACGTATGGTCTTCTCCTGGTCTGAATTCACATGACTAAATGGACTTTGATTAAATTCGTCCCGAGCGAATGCCCCAGTCGTTCCCCGGTCACGATAACCATGAGCTGGCCTTCGATAATCAGCCCTAGTTTCTTGAGGTGATCTTGTGCAGCATTGATCCGCTCATCGGTATCATCAATTTGGGGAAAGACAAAAGAGACCAGGCCCCACACCAACGCCAATTGGCGGGTGACGGATGGGGAAGGCGTGAGGGCCAAAATTGGGACGAACGGGCGATGGTGGGCCAATAACATGGCCGTATGGCCGGATTCGGTAAACACGACAATGGCTTGGGCGCCAACTAAGCGTGAAAGAGAAACGGCTGTTTCGCAGACGGCTTCCGGAGTGGAGAGAAGAGTTGGCGTTGCCGAGTTGAGCGTTTGTTTTGGAGTGAGAACTACTTTTTCAGTCTGTCGAATAATTCGATCCATGACTTAGACTGCCTCGATCGGATAGCTCCCAGTGGAGGTTTCGGCAGACAACATGACAGCATCGGTGCCATCTAACACCGCGTTCGCCACATCTGAGGCTTCCGCACGAGTGGGTGAGGGGTGTCTTGTCATGGATTCCAGCATTTGGGTGGCTGTGATGGCAGGTTTTCCTCTTAAATTGGCCTGGGCGATAATTCGCTTTTGCAACAGCGGGACTTCCTCTGGACTGAGCTCCAACGCCAAGTCGCCTCTGGCGATCATGACCCCATCCGCGATATCGAGTATCTCATCGAAACATGTTAAGGCTTCGGGCCTTTCAATTTTGGCAATGACGGGAATAGTCGAAGATCGTTCAGCAAGCGCGGCTTGGACGGTTCTGATATCTTCCGGGCTGCGCACAAAAGACAGCGCCACATAATCTACGTGTTCCTCAATGGCCACCCGCAGATCTTCAGCGTCTTTTTGAGTAAATCCGGGAATTTCAAGCGGCACTCCGGGGAAATTGACCCCTTTCCGTGAAGTCACCGTTCCCCCAATTAGAACCGTACAGATCAGTCGATCAGATTGTATGGTTTGTACCTGAAGGGAAATGTTCCCATCATCGATCAATACGATTTGTCCAGGCTTGATGTCTTGGGGGAATGATGCCAGGTCAATCGGAAGTTCTTGGTCGATAGGGTGCGCGGACATGGATGCTTGAGGCGAAGGGTGTTTTGGAACCAAGGACACTGTCTGATCGCGAATAAATAGCTGACCCTCTTGAGGAAGATCTCCGACGCGAATTTTTGGACCGGCCAAATCTACCAGGATGGCAAGTGGAGCCTGCTTCTTCTGAGGGACTTGTCGAAGGCGTTGAATCGTGGCTCGGTGCCAATCTGCTGTCCCATGCGACATATTGAATCTCGCGACATTGATGCCGGCATTGACTAGGCGTTCCAAATTTTCTGGTGAAGAAGTGGCTGGGCCAATTGTAGCCACGATTTTGACTTGGCGCATCAAAAGCCTATTGGGAAAAGTAGGGAAGAAGGAAAACGAGTACGCTGGCGATGGCCAGATCTACTCGAACATGTAGGGGGTTTTCATGGCTGCCTTTAAGGGCAACGTCAGGGGCAAGAAAAATAGTGCAGAGCACTTCTTTTCCTATGGCATGAAAGACTTCATGCCTTAACAAGGCTGGCCATTGAAGACACAGGGTTTGTAGCGGGACACATCAAATTCAGTTTCTTCCTGATAGACCAGTTCATTCCCGTTCACCCCATCCAGCTGGGGATCGTTAAACATCGTATGGTTCCACCAATAAAAGATCGGATGCTCCGGCAGATAGTAGACTGGATTGCCATAGCTACTGCGAATGTGATTTTCCACGGTTCGACCGGTGACGTAATCGACTGTTCCATTGCCGCTTAAGGAATACAGAGAAAGAAACAGGCGTGACTCTTGATCGTAGATTTCGTCGATACGTGTCGCTTCATCGGGTTCCGGAGGTAAGATTTGCAGGGCGGGGTTGGGAGTTTCGACAGAAGCGAATGCGAGCCAGGTTGTCAGAATGACTAGAGGCATAACCGTCATACGCCAAGTCCTCCTTCCTAGATGTGGTTCGGAGCATGGCCTCCTATCGAGGCCATGCTCGCGCACGGAACAATTTAGGGATGAACAATCGCCAGGCCATGCGGATCGGCTGTTTCTTTGCCGTCTACCATATTGGTGAGGCGGGAAATACCAATCACTTCACCACCTTTTCCAGCATGTAAGACCTTGATCACAGCCAGGCCAGGCGTGGATCCTTTGGCATTATTGACATCCTTGGCATTTCCGGTCAACGGGTTCGGTCCACGCAAGTTGACAAAGGCGTAGTTGCCGTCCGGAGCGAACTCAATGAGGTCCGGGGCAGGGTCATCGCTCTGTGGCCCCACGAGCTGAATCGTATTCACGCTGAAATTGGAAATCGAATCAATGACCTCAATCATATTTCCTGCCCGGTCCACATTCCAGAGATAGTCGCCTACTCCCGAAAGACCGTGTGAATCCGAAAATTGTGTATCGCGGGTGGAGAGCAATTTAGCCGAAACCGAGTTGGGAAGGCCTGAAAGACTAACAGCATAGACGTCATAGGAAAGCGGCGCGATGGGCCATCCGCCACCTGAGTTCACATACATCGTATTACCGATCTGATAGCCGCCACAACCCGCCGGATGAATTTCATTGTTCGTTAAAGTTGTGGTGACCTTCATGGGTGTTTCTTTGACGTTAACCACTAAAAGTCCCCCCCCACGCAATGTGACGAAAGCATGGGTGCTCGTTTCCTCGGTAATCGGGCAAATGGGGGCATTATCTGGCCGTTCTCCACTTTCAAGTGCCTGCAAATCCAGGACATCTTTTTTGGGATCATACGAAAACGTCCCTTCCTGATAGTTCGTCCAAATCCGAATCAGTTTCTTCTCCGCAATGTTGGCGGCGATCACCATTGATTGATCTGGGGTAGGCCAGGCTGCGTGAACGTTCTTCCCGGTGGAAAGACATGCGACGGGTTTTTTAGAAGCCGTATCCATTACGAGGACATGACCGGATAAAAAAGACACGAGTGCGTGCTTCTGATCTTTGGTGACAAAGATCATATGCGGTCGTCGAACGTTTTTCTGAGTGGATTTTTGACAAAAATCATTAATCTCTTTGGCAACGTCAACTGTGAGTGTGGGTTTGGTTTTGGCAGGATCAGCAGCGAGTTGCGCGCCATCATACACATACAAAAATCCCCCACTCTCTTTAGCTGTGTCGGATTGGTCGGCCACCCAGACCTCATATGCTTCACCGGAGGAAATTCCCCAGCCCAAAACAAAGCCAAAAATGATTCCAAACATTAAATAGTTCTTTTTCATGCCGGCCTCCATTGTACGCGAGTGTCATTAGCCCATGTTATTTTTCTCTTGCTTCTGTACCCTCTCCAAATGACCTCACGTATAATAACACATGCCAGGCCTCGTCTTCAGTCAGCACGAGTGGGATAAACGACGCCATATCCGTTCCGGGACTCCCATTTTTCAAGATCCAAAACAATTCCCCATCCGTTCTCGCCGCCTGCCAGGTTTTGTCCGTAAAGTTTCGAGGCAGTTTGCCACGTAGCCCAGGAATATTCCCGAGACCTTTGCCGTCTCGCCCATGACAGGTGACACAAAACGCCTTCGAATGGAAAATCTTTTGGCCTTTCTCAACATTCTCCGGAGTCGAGGGTAAGGGGTTTGTCCAGGTCCGAGCTTCTTCGATTTGAGTTGCGGGAACCCGTGGTTGCAAAACGGATTGGTCGGCTCCAAAAATCGTGGCTGTGTCATTCACGCCCCAAAGGGCTAATCCACACATCACCATCTTTATTGCCATTTGGTGGTTACGCATGACGCTTTTCCATGAGAAGAACGGGGGATCCGACCGATCCCCCGTTCCTGTGCCCCCCGGTCTATTCAGGTTGATTAAAAATGTGCCCAAGCGATTGTGGAAAGGATACGGTCCCATCGGGGAACTCTTTACCCTTTGGCCAGAGATGAAAAATCACGCCGTCGGTCCCTGAGGCGACTTCAGCAATGGCTTTGACCTTCTCTGGATCGTCGATATCTAAAATTTGTACGCGGCCTGTGGCAATTTCTTGTTTATGATCATGGAAAAACCGA
>JAQBGS010000407.1:0-3819 GCA_032128535.1 Nitrospirota bacterium | reverse complement strand
CATGAGGTGAATCCCATCGTGAGAGGATGGGTGACCTACTATGGCGCATACAATCGCTCCGCGCTCTATCCAATCCTCCGGCAGATTGATCTCCATTTAGTCCAATGGGTCAAACGGAAATGGACAAAGAAGGGACGCTATTTCAAACGCGCCAAACACTGGCTTGGGAAGACGGCTTTCCATCGGCCGAAGCTGTTTGTGCATTGGCAGTTTGGAATCAGGTTTCCGACTGGATGATGGGAGCCGGATGACTCGAGAGGGTCACGTCCGGTTCTGCGAGGGGCTTGAGGTGAAATTCCTCAGGTCTACTCACCCAAAACTGTTGGGGCATCGGTCGCCGGTCATGACGCAGCGATATGCTCACCATTGTTCGGAAAGCTTGAGAGATGGTGTGAATGTGTTGGATCGGGTAGAAGCTAACACAAATCCATCACACCCTGATCAGGAACCAGGGGTGATGAACTCGTAAGTGGTTGATGCTATTGGTGGGCCGTGTAGGGATCGAACCTACGACCCGCTGATTAAGAGTTGTAATCCAGAGGAAACTGACGATGACCACCCGAATCTAACCGAAGAAAAAACTTAGAAATAATTCTATTTAAGATGCTATTGGAGGCTCCTAGTTTTTGGTGTTGTGGTAGCACGGTGGTAGCAAAAGTTGATCCAATTGAGTAAACGGTTCCTTGTCGAAATGCTTGGGCTGAAAATGAATAATCCCCAACCCTCGCCTTGGCAAGGCGACAAAACATGAGTAAAACCAATAACTTACGACTTATACCTCTCCAAAGCTTATCAAGGGTTATCAAGGACTTATGAAACCGTTGTCCTATATAGGACAATCAATTTTGGTACTAACGTTTTGAAAAAGCGCCAGCCAGAAGTTTTATTCCGACCCGCAGTTTAGGAAACGAAGGACGGGCAAGGCATTATCCTCACAATTTCATACATTTCAAGGGTATTGTCAATTTAACTCGGGTTTGGCAGGACGTCGTGTGCGCATGAGATGCTTGCCTTACCGGGTTCAATTCGTCCTTCTGTCGTTAAGTTGACAATACCGAACCAAGTGTTAAACGACAATCTTGAAGATGGGTTCTGGGAGTGGCATTTGAAATTTCAACTACTGGCGCCGTGATCCTCTACCGGTTGAAACTCTCAATCCTGCGCCGAGGAGCCATGGTCACAACGATTACGTCAATCAACCTATAAAACATGCGAAACGTTGTTCTTCTAACTGATCATACATGGCTGTTTTTCTAGCCGCATTGGCAAAACTGGCTTCAATGCTATTTTCGACCAACTGAAGAGCCTGTGCTTTCGTCATATTCAAATGTTTGGCCAATGCCATGAAATTCTCTGTCATATATCCGCCAAAATACGCCGGATCATCAGAATTGACGGTGACGCACACACCCGCTTCTAACATCTGCAAAATGTTGTGCTGTGACATATCATTAAAGACACATAGTTTGATGTTTGATAGCGGGCACACCGTAAGTGGCAAGCGTGTTTTGCGCAAATAGGCCATCAACTCAGCATCGTCGGTTGCCCGTACCCCATGATCAATACGCGAAACTTTCAAATCATGGATGGCCTGGGAAATATAGGATGCTGGCCCCTCCTCGCCCGCATGAGCGACAGTTAACAAACCCAGTTCACGCGCTTTCGCAAAAACGGAACGAAAATTATCTGGTGGGAAGCCTTTCTCGGTGCTATCCAGTCCCACCGCGATTATGCAATCAAGGAAAGGTTCGGCAAGCCTCAATGCATCAAAGGCCGCCTGTTCCCCTAAATGACGTAAAAAACACATGACCAACTGACTGCTTATACCCAGCCTGGCCTCACCATCAGCCAAGGCACGTGAAATGCCCATAACGACCGCCTCGATTGGCACGCCACGCTCAGTGTGCGTTTGTGGGTCGAAAAATGGTTCTACATGCATCACATTCTGAGACTTGCATCGCTGCAAGTATGCCCATGTTAGATCGTAGAAATCTTGCTCTGTCAGCAAAACCTGAGTTCCTTGGTAATAAATGTCCAGAAAATCCTGCAAATTCCTGAACTCATAGGCTGCACGCACATGATCCACCGAAGAATATGGGAGCTCTTTTTGATTTCGTTGTGCGAGTTCAAACATTAGCTCAGGCTCCAAACTGCCTTCCAAATGCAAGTGCAGCTCAAGCTTAGGTAACGCATTGAGCCATTCAGAATTGACAACAGACATTCCCATTTTCCTTTTCTGATTTCATGAATCTAGTTCTTGCTGAAGGTTCTCCCACAAAAAGAATGTTTTAATGTATTCCGATCATTCACAACATCTCGTCAGTTCTAGCCGGCGACAACTTTGCAAATCGTTTTCTTATAAATATTGTAGGATATCCAACCAATAATGAAGCGATACATTTTTTCTAACTAGGGAACGTTGTTTCTCAATGGTACTCGTTGGTACAAGCGCCTCACAAGGTTTCTCCCAGGCTGAATCCCTCTCGTCTCAAGACCCCCCATAATTGGTGTAATTGATTCTTTGAAACCTCTTTGCTAGTTTCCTGGTTGATCATAAATGGCCAATAAAAATTCCTTTTTTCAGCCAATCTTCATGGCAGATGAGTATTGATCGTGACTGACGTGCATGTAGGCCAAAAGTATCGCTACCCGTCCTCATTTGTGGAATTCCCCAAAAAGGCTATAGAGCAGTCGATCACTCAGCGTTTTGAACAACAGGTTTGGATGCGGCCGGAAAGTGGGTCGGTGAAGTTTCGAGGCCGTTGGGTGACCTATGAGGAGTTGAATAAGGCTGCCAACCGTCTCGCACGGACCTTGCCGCAGTCCAACCCCGAGCAGCGAATGCCGATAGCTATCCTCGTTGAGCAGGGGATCACACTCATCGTCGCAATTCTTGCCGTTCTGAAGGCTGGGTTGAGTTACGCCCCGGTGGATCGAAGGCAGCCGAAGGTGTTCCTTGCGAAGACATTCGCAGATTTACAACCGTGCGGTATCATTGCCGACGGCCACAATTTTGACACAGCTGAGGCCCTGGTACATGGCTCATGTCCCGTCTTTAACACCGAAGCTGACATGACTAACCTGTGTGGGGACAACCTCGAGCTTCCCATATCACCCGATGCAGCTGCCTATATCTTCTATACCTCCGGCTCGACTGGCGAACCCAAAGGGGTGATTGATAGCCATCGAAACGTGCTGCATAACGTCATGCGCTATACGAACAGCCTCGGGTTCTCTCCCGAAGATCGGATGAGTCTCGTACAGCACAGTAGCTTCAGTGGCACAGTCTCTACCTTGTTCGGCGCATTACTCAATGGGGCTGCGGTATTTCCCTTCGATCTCGATCGCGATGGGTTGGCCGCCATCGCCGCATGGGCTCAGCGAGAGCACATTACGATATTCCATTCCGTCCCATCGATCTTTCGTCAACTCGCTGCCGCTTGTGAGCTGTTCCCAGAGCTTCGACTCATTCGTCTGGAGGGTGATAAAGCCACAACACGAGATATCGAAATCTTTCAGGAGACCTTCGCTGACAGTTGCATTCTGGTGAATGGTCTTGGGGCGACCGAATGTGGACTTCTACGTCAGAATTTCATTGATAAGAGCACCAGTTTTGCAGGGCAGGTAGTGCCGGTGGGCTATCCCGTTGAAGACATGGCGGTGCAGGTGGTAGACGAATCCGGCCACGAAGTACCTGCCGGTAAAATCGGAGAAATCGTCGTCAGGAGTCCTTACCTGGCTTTAGGCTACTGGCAAAAACCAGAGCTCACCGCCGCTAAGTTCGAACAGGACGGATCGGGTGTGTGCACCTACCGCACT
>JAQBGS010000406.1:0-5753 GCA_032128535.1 Nitrospirota bacterium | reverse complement strand
ATCCCGGGTCTCCTAGAATGAAGAACATTTTGGAAACGCTCTATCACTTTGGTGTGACAGTGGTTTTGAACGGACATGCTCATAATTATGAACGATTTGCTCCTCAGAATCCTGCTGGGAACAGGGATCTCTCTCGTGGGTTTCGTCAGTTTGTCGTGGGAACCGGAGGAGTCCCGCTACGCCCCTTAAAGATACGTCAGCCAAACAGTGAATTCTTTCAGGCTGAGGCCTATGGCGTTCTAAGACTCGAACTCTATCCTCATGACTATTCGTGGCAATTTATACCAGTGAAGGAAGATCAGCCGAGCGATAGAGGCACAGGCACATGTATCGCACACAAAAGACCTCATCCCTTGTGACAGTTGACTTAACGGGACTGCCCTTCAAATCAAGGGGCACTTCCCAAAAAATAATAAACAGCGTTGGTGAAATTCTGCTTTATTAAAGGACCGGCAGGAGAGAGAATCTTACTTCACTGATTTCTCGCAAGTTTGAGCTACCAGATCAAGGAACTCTTGAAGAGGGAATGGTTTTTCGATCACCGCATGACTTCCAGCCTGAATCGCCTCGACTTTCAACTCATGAGACAATTGGCCGCTATAGAAAATAATCGGAATCGATGCCGTGTTCACCTGACGTTTTAAACCTTTGATCAGCTCCAACCCATTCACTCTTGGCATCTGGTGGTCAGTGACAATCAGATCAACCGAATGTCCTTCCTTCAGCCAATCCCGCGCATCAGAGCCATCCTTAGCCTCCACACATTGATAGCCCACGGCCTCTAAACATGTTCGCAAGGTCGCCCGAAGGGTCGCGTCATCGTCCGCAAGTAATATACGTTTGATCCTAGGCATAATAAACTCTTCATTATTGTACACCCTGAACGAGCATTCGGATTTAGAGTACTGCGAGTGGCACCATCTTGGTTATAATTAAACAGATACACCTCATGTTACCTTCCGTTACAATCACTTAATTAGAGCAATGTCTATCACTACCTATTGGCGTTTTCCCCCTGAGGATTTCCTTTTTAAGCTAGCACCGGGGAACGTTCATGTCTGGAGAGCACCACTTGGTGAATCGCCTGAACGAGCCTCTCGTTTTCGACCCTTTCTTTCTGATCATGAAATCATCCGGGCCAACCGATGCCGGATCCCTCACCCCCAATATCAATTTGTGGTTACTCGTGGCGTTCTACGAACTCTTTTAAGTCGATATGTGGGAGTCCCACCAACTGAACTCCATTTCGAGAATCAACCGCACGGGAAGCCCATACTAGGGACGCCCTCCACCGGCCTCATTCAATTTAATGTGTCGCATGCCCGAGGGATGGCCTTGATCGCGATAACCCTCCAACATGCGGTTGGCATTGATGTGGAATGGATCGACCGGACAGTACAGGACCGTGACATCGCCGAACGCTATTTTTCCAAACGAGAATCAGCTTATTTGATGGCCCTGCCGCCACCGGAACGCACGCAACAATTCTTTTCGTATTGGACCTGTAAGGAGGCGTATCTCAAAATGGAAGGGCGAGGAATAACGGGGGGGTTAGCACAATGTGAACTTTCCATTGAGCCTGATCAATCCAAAGTCAGACTTTCACTTCTGGATCGACAGGAACAGTCAGAGGCTTGCTCGTTGTATCGGATAGTGGCTGGATCAGAACATGTGGGGGCTATCGCTCTCGCCTGTCCCTCAGCTCAGATCTCGTATTGGGATTGGCAGGATGAATACCTACTCTGAGCTTTCATCTTCAAAAATTTCCTTGAGCCTCGGAGAAAGATTCAAAATTATTTCACGACTCCACCCACGGCCTCGTCCAAACGAACCTGGTGGAGAGGTTCAGTTGGTGGGGGCTCTCCTTTAAAGAGGATGACTTCCTTGCCTTGTAAATGGTTCGGCGTGAGCCAATAGGTTCCGCGTAAACTGGCGTCCCAAACCGACTGAGCCGTGTATTCATTGCCGGCCGTCAGAAGATAAGCCAACCCTCCCATCAATCCACCCAATCCCGCATAAACAACTTTGAAAGGAGTATAGAGGACGGAAAGGGCTCCACTGGCCACTTGAAGTCCCAGAGAAGGTTCTTCTTCCGATGATAGCGGTTCAACCATTTCAGATTGAGGTTCTTCCGGAGCCGGAAGGGAAGATTGAAACCCTTCTCCCGTAAATCGTTCCTGCTCTGAAGGAGTGCTGGCGCACCCAAGGGGAAGACTAAAAATTCCTAATATGATCACCTTTATTGTTAATCTATTCAGAAAACCATATTCCATATCCAACCCTCCTTTGCTCGCAGATTGCTCTCTTGTGAACCATCATGCATGGCATCCTGGAACCTAATCTCGACCAATATATATGTGATGAATTTCCCAGATCTCATGAATCTGAGCAGGGATCGTGATTTTTAGCCATGAAAATTCATGAACGTACGGCTATGGGCTGAGGAATCATTCACAGTATGCATATATTGAGATCATACCGGAGAATCCTACCATATTTTGTATCACGCAATGAAATTCAACATTTCCCCACAATTGTTCCTCGCATTTGAAAAGTGATAAAGGCGGGATTCTCACAAACCCCTGCTTCTTCTCAAAGGCAAAGATCCGTGCAACAATTACGCGAAATTCCCTGACGTTCTTATGAGGCGTATACCTCTCCCTATTTGAAAGCGTGGCTCTATCCCGCTATGCTTAGCTTTCATTCGCAAAATCTCCCCGTCGCATACATCCACTCGGCCATTCTTTCACAACGCAGCAATCCACTTGTATGCCATTAAAAATTCTTTCTTTTTTCAATGAGAACGTGACCTGGCGAGTGGCCCATACCCCTGATGGCTATTACCACCGTGAGCTTTCAGGCTTGCCAGAGTGGCTTGTCGGTCTTCCCTCTGATATGAGCCTTGATATAGTGAACAGTACGTTTCAACAATTTTCTTCCACAGATCATTCACTTGAGCCCTCCAAGCTTTCCTTCAAATTGACGTACCGAATAGGGCATTCCAACGTGGAATGTTTTATTTTTTCTTCACCAGAAGGCGATCCTTTTTCCGTCAAAATTTCGCCTTCGACCTTCGCAACCCTTCAAGATGAATTTCCCTCGAACCCCATTCCCCGCATGCGTGTCGCCCGTCTTGTTGTTCAACAGGCTATTGGCTTAGGTTTGCCAAGCGTTGAACTCCTTCCAGGAACCCCATTGTATGAGACCCTACGATTACAGGTCGCTGAATCATTTCCCCATAAAGGCCGGCGTTAGTTTTTGCCTTGTGCACCCGCACTTTGGACACTCGGCACCTATTGCCCCACTATCGAACGAGAAATTCACCGAGTTCGGAAACCTGTTTATGAATGAGAGTATTTTCCCTGAGAACCCTTTCGAGTATCTAATTGATAATTCATTATTTTCAATGGCTTATGAAAGGTTTACCCAATTCACTCATTCTGTTGATAATGCTGTAGATAAGCCATCGCATTGGGATGGGGTTCGTGCATTCACAGACCAATGATCACTTTGCCTATAAATTAAGCATTGCGTGATCTGAACGATACTCCCACAAAATATATGGTGAGGGTATTCCCCAAGGCGTATTACGTATGTACAATACGTAAAATCCAGAGGTTCTTGGGTCATTGGAAGACATCCAATCCATTGCCAGGAAAATTTTCTGACAGTGGCGGTGAATGCTCTTAGGGATTACCGTTGATGACAACTAATCATTCTCAAATAAAACGCCATGTTCTGATTGTTGATGACGAACCGGCTGTGCGCCATACCGTCCGAGGAGTGCTGGAATCATCAGGGTTTGAATGTGGGGAATCCGAGAACGGCGCGGATGCGTTGGAATGGTTGAAAGACCATCACACTGATGTGATCATTGCCGATTATCATATGCCCATTATGAATGGGCTCATTCTGCTGGAAAAAGTACAGAACATACTCAATGGACATACACCTCGTGTGATCATGCTGAGCGGAATCATCGACGAAAAGGAAAAACTCAAAGCGGTTGATCTTGGAGCCTACGCCATTATTGATAAGCCCTGTAATTTTCGCGAGCTTGTCGTGAAGGTCACCGAGGCGATTACCCCCTAACCCCCTCAATTGGTTGCCTCTCTCCCATTATCTTGGGGATAGTCCGGGAGTGTGCTATCCCCCAAATCCTGCCAGGATTTCATGAAAATCTCGGTTGTACTGAGAATTAGGAGGAATCCTCAGCTCGAACCAACTCCTCTTTCATGTTTGAGCAGGAATGGATCCTGTGAGATTTGGACTGTCCGTCATGTATGCCAAATAACGCATGAACATTCAGCCCGCATTCTCAAAAACTCCCCTAAGCATCGCTCTGGCTCTCTTTCTATCTGGAATGGGGACATTGATTCCTCCAGTGACCAGGGGAGAAACCCCTGCACCTTTTATTCATTGGGGCGCCCTGTCCTACCCTGATCAAGAACCCACCCTCGAACTGGGGCTCTCGCTCTTTCGATTCACCGAGTTTAATGGAGAAGGAGAACGATTCAACGGCATCAATGAAACCATTGGTATTAACTTTGTGACGTTATCCTGGACGGAGCATTTAACCGACACTCTCAAAAACTGGAGTACCAACTTCACGTTAGGCATTGGGCCCACCCGCAACCAACCGACGGAATGGCTACAAAACGATTTCGTCCATGACGGGCTTTGGGGTATTGAGCCAGTACCTGTTGGAAACAAGCGAAAAGAAACAGATTTTTCCATTTCCAGTTCTCTCACACGCTGGTGGGCAATCGCAGGACAGAAGCGGATTCTGTTTCTGAGTGGGGGAGGCCAGTCAGGGAGCTTATTCCATGAAGTGTTTGCAAGAACCGGGTTTCGCCGCTGGTCCCCTGTAAAAACCATTGAATATCTCAATGGAAATCAAGACGGGATTTTTACCGGCCTCTTTCGGCCCCTACGACTTTCGGGCATGGTCAGAGCCTCTCGAATCGAAACAGGAGCCGCCTTCCATGATTTGGCAAATACGTCGTACGCGGCGCAAGGCTCAATTAGTTACGGATGGTATGACAAGCAAACCCTTCACCCCTGGTTTGAAGTAGAAATCGGAGCCACGATTGATTCCGGAATTTTTAACAGAGAACTCGGGGACTCACTGGAAGAGCGGTTTTGGACAGCCGCCATTCGTGCGTACCCGTTTACGTTTGAAACCTGGAACGATCAGCTCAATAGCAAAGACTACGGCCCAACCTATGGCGCTCGCCTCACGATGGACCTCTACTCCTTCCTCCCCGATTCATGGAAAAACCCATGAAAAATTGTATCCTGACAAATTCTCCTGAAGAATTTGTCAGATTATCATCTCAAGAACTTAGGAAGAAGATATGATGGTAAGGGGCAAGCGCTTCCAAGATTCGCCAGCATCAGTACTTCGATAGAGACCGCCTCCATTTGTACCCACATAAAGCACGTGAGGATCGCTTGGGCTGATCTGCAAGCTACGGATACTCGTGGCATCTAATCCATTGATTTTGGGGTACCAGGTGCTTCCTGCATCTTCACTTTTTTGCACCCGGTCACTCGTGGCCAAATAGAGAGTGGAAGGTAGGGACGGGTCCATTTGAATGGCACTCACATAGGAATCTTGAATACTTCCCTCAATCTTGGCCCAATGCTCCCCTTGATCCGTCGATTTATATAGCCCCTTTGTTGTTCCGGCAAACACCACCTCACTATTGGTCGGGTCAACCGCTAATCCATTCACACCTAAGGCCATCGAC
>JAQBGS010000405.1:0-2800 GCA_032128535.1 Nitrospirota bacterium | reverse complement strand
CTCCTGACGGGTCCGCTTGAGCCAACGAATGCCCCGTATGCCATTGCCAAAATTTCCGGATTCACGATGTGTGAAGCGTACAATCGGCAATATGGCACACAATTTTTATGTGGCATGCCAACGAATCTTTACGGAATCGGCGATAATTTTGATTTAGAAACCAGCCACGTGTTACCTGCCATGATTCGGAAATTTCACGAATCGAAGGCACAGAGTACACCCGTGACCCTTTGGGGCACCGGCCAAGCCAAGCGGGAGTTTCTTCACGTAGACGATTGTGCCAAAGCCTCCATTTTCCTTATGGATCTGGAGGCCGAACGATTTCAGGATTTACTCAAATACCCGTCTGGTCCGTTGATTAACATTGGAAGTGGAGAAGACATTAGCATTCTTCATCTGGCTGAATTAGTGATGAAAATAGTTGGGGCCTCCGGAGAGATCCATTGGGATTCCAGCAAACCGGACGGGACCCCAAAACGGAAACTCGATATTAGTCGACTGCAGGACCTAGGCTGGGAACCAACTATTTCTCTATCAGAAGGCATCAACATGACCTACGACTGGTACCTGCACCACGATAGGTCGTGCACCCCTCATTGAGGCCCCTTCTTGAACACAGCCAGAATGCTTCCACCAACAACGCTGGCATCCCCATCTGATTCCGCAATAAGGGGTTCAAGCCGCAATCACCGTATCCACCAAAGTTCGACCTATTTGGAATTGGAATCAGCCGAATCGATTATCAAGAAGCCACGGACCGGCTGATCAACGTAGCCCAAGAACGTCTCCCCATGATCGTGGATCCTATGTTGGTCCATGGGTTAATCGAAGCCAGTTCAATCCCCGCATGAAAAGACAAAATCAATCAGCTTGATATGGTGGCGCCGGACGGGCAACCGGTTCGATGGGCGCTGAAGGGTTCGCCACTCTTTGTGAAGAGTTAGAACAGCATGCTCACAAAGGAATGAGCCATGGGAGGGCTTGCCATCTTCAGAATATCAAAAAAGAACTCGAGAAGGTTCAAGCCACCATGCATGGCCAATTGCTCGCGTCAGAATCCAATCCGTATTCCTCATCGCTCCCAAAGGCTCTCAGAGCCATTCTCATCTTCAACCCTTTACAAGTGGCTGGTGACAGGTAGGACCGTCATTCCGGGGATTATTCATCGACGCACTCACAAGATAGGTTTCCATATGTTCAGGTGGATAGGGTTGTAACATTGCGGTGAGCGATTGAGCTTCATGAACCGCCAGATTCAACCAGAGGGCATAGTCTTGAGGATGAAGAATGACCGGCATCCTATTATGGATGGGCTTCATCAGCGCATTGGGTCCTGTCGTGATCATGGCACATGACTCCAACGGTGCCCCACCGCTTGCTTCCCAACGTTCCCATAAGCCGGCAAAGGCAAAGGGGCGGTTGTCCGTAAAATGAATATAGTAGGGGTGTTTCTCTTTTCCCTCGCGTTTCCATTCATAAAATCCATCGGCCAGAATCAAACAGCGGCGTTGCTGAAAGGCCTTCCGAAAAGACGGTTTTTCCGACACGGTTTCCGCGCGGGCATTGATCATTTTATGGCCAATGCTTGGGTCTTTGGCCCATGAAGGAACGAGGCCCCATTTGAGCTGAACACATTCGTTTTCCTGGGATTCAGGATTCGCTCGCACGCAAGCGATCAATTGGGAAGGAGCGATATTGTAGCGAGGTGGAAGCTGAGGGATGGTCCGCAATCCGAGAAGCTTGGCCAGTTGCTGGAAATTTTCTTTGCGGGTGAATCGGCCGCACATAAACAGCGCTTGATCAAAAAATCGGAAACACAAGTAAACCCCGATCTCACCTCACACGTAAGGGCTTGGTCGAAATTTATCGCGTGACAAGAATATACACGTTTTCATCGGCCTTGACCGATGCTTTGGCATGGGCTAACTGGCTTTCACGATGCTCTTTGGTGGATGTCGGGAGCGCAATGTCTGCCACCACATAATATTCTCCAGCCGGCAAACCGGTGAAACAAAACCGACCTTCATCATCCGTTTTTGTATGTTTCTCAAACTTCGCCGCGTTGGGATCAGGATCGGCCAACTTCCGACCACGCATGACTTTCACCTTAAAGGCTTCTTCCGTATAGGCGGTCACAGGCGCCAATAACACACGGTCGCCAGAGGCCATATGTTGCTTGCCATCATCCACACTCAAATAGGCTTGCCCACAAATCCGTGCGGTACCCTCACCTGCATAAGGGGCATATTCTTCATGGATAAATTCTGCTTGGCGATCATACGTCTTGGCGCAACTCATCATCATCAACGCCATGAGCAACAGCACTATCCGTCGTGTCATCGTGGCCTCCTCCTTAAGAACTCCAAAATTGGGATAACACTAAATAGACCCAAGCGGCACCAAAGATGTAGGTGATCTCCTTTTCACCAATCTGCTTATATATCACACGATACCCCACAACCGGGACAATGGCTAGAACCAGGGCCGAAAAGAAATGGCCCATGGCGTCGCCAGCAATTCTGTTAAGATCCGTATTGCCTGGTACCGCAAGCATGATGCTTCCACCAAGCATGGCAAGCCATAGCCATCGAATACTGATTTCCATTTAATTACCTGGGTTGAACACGAGGAGAAGGAATGGGAGGAGAAAACTCGAGCAGGTACTTCACACGACACATGACTGTTGGATCAATTTCGACTTTGTGGTTTGAGGAAAGGATGACCAATCCATGATACGCATCCATTTTGGCCAAGAGATAATTGATTTCAATATTCGCATACCGGTCATGACTATCCTTCA
>JAQBGS010000404.1:0-4058 GCA_032128535.1 Nitrospirota bacterium | reverse complement strand
CAACCCCGTGTGGAGTCAGGCTTTTGTTGGGATTAAGGTGCCCCCCACCCGCAAGTCTTGTTTGAGAAGGCAGATCAACTTTATAAATGCTATGAAAAATTCCTTTCGGCATTCCCTATTAAGGGAAATTCAATCCGGCCGGTCCCTTGAATACGATTTCCTTGATCACGAACCGCACTCCATGGTCATTGGTAATAGTTAAACCGCACACGAGGTTGATTCCCCATGGAGTAAAGGTGGTTCGTAGGTCATGAGGGATCGCCTCATAGGAGGTACGGACTAAAGGGATGTCGGCACTACGATTGAAGTCTTTGAAGCCTGTGTAGTTTTTTTTGCAGGCGTTCTCCGCCTTAGGCTTCCCCTCATATTGGTATTCGGATTGCATCGACGAAACAAACATCCCATCCGGGAGATACCACAACTTAGAGGCAAACACACAATTGGTGCCGATGGGGCCGCTTCGAATCAGGATGGAAATGTCGTTCTCGTATTTTTTGACACCTACCGCGTAGTTGGTGGGAATACCGATGGAAGTTCCGATACAACTACCTGTATTAAAAATAGAGGACGTCAGTTTGAAATCAAATTTGTCTTTGAGAGCCCACGTGTTCTTCACGGAGTACGAAGTATAAGGGCTCATTTGAAGGTTCGAATAGGTTACTTCTTTATAGGAGGGATAGCGGGAATCGGTCCAGGTTTTAAGTTTTAGCCGAAGGCCGCATTTAGGAGGATCAGGATAACTACTGTCTGGGCTTTTGAATCCTCTATCCAAGGACATTTCCCCAGACCCTTGGTAACTCCTCCAATGAAACCATCCGGAAACTGAAAGGGTCAACTCTCCGGATGCAGTTGCCTGTTGGGCGGCTCTTCCCAGGCCGGGTTCAATCCGGAAAAAACAAGGTGGATACAAAAATGTCGTGGGATCCTTGGAGATCAACACTTCTTCTACATAATCGACTCGTTCATTCGGCACCAATTGATCCAGATTTACCCGCAGAAGGATATTCTGCCCCATCACGATACCCGAGGGCAGCTGGACCGACCTGATCCTGGGACCGTCATAGTAAGCTGGGCGTTCGCCTGTGGGGGCTGGCTTTCTTTTGGTTGTGCCGGGTGTCCCCCTGGCCAGTCTGATGCGGGCGCGCCTTTGAAGCAGTTGAGCCTTCGTAAGAGCACGCGAGCGGATGCCGCTATACGAGCCGACTGCTTCCAGACTTGTCCCTCCCGGAAGTAAGAAGGCAATCACGTGTTCATCCTGTTCGCTCGGCACTGAGAGCCCGACCGGTTCTGAAATATCTTCTTGATGTTCGGTTCGTTCGGATTCCAGCAGAAAGGCATCACGCCGTTCTCCCGGAATCAAACGTAGCCATTCCTCGGCAGGTTCGAGGAAATAGGTTCCCGGGTTCACCACCACGTCACTGCCATCGGCACTGAAAAAATGAACGGAGCGTTCCAGGGTAATGGTGATGGGGGAATCGGCCTTTACCAACTGAATTGCATGGAGGGAGGATGCCATCAGCATGGTGAGAATTCCTAAACCAAATATAGATTTCTTAGTCATGATTGTCTCCTTTCACACAATCACCAGCCTTCCCCTATGCAAGGGGAGACTAGTAGGTTCATTCAAAGGCCATGGTCCAGGGTTGCCCATAAGGACCAACCAAGGTCACCTCCCGGAGGGTTCCTCTGAACAGGTGTTTATTATTTGCTCGATCGTTGCTAGCCACGACACATGTCGCCTCAACACGGATCCGATCCAGATACTTGGGATTCAATGGAGGGTCATACCCCCATTGACCGGGGTTAAATTCCGTATGGATGATGCCGGGATAACAATAGGTATCTTTTTCGATTTTCCAGTCCACATCCGTTAAAACCCAACCCGGCCTTAGCTTTAATCGCGGTTTTGTTTCGAACCGGCAGGAGGAATTGATCAAGCCATTGCGGAGCTGGAAACTCACGTCATTGTTATACTTCACAATACCGACTGGAAACGATCCTGCCGTTCCAACAGATAACGGACCACAAATTCCCAAGGGGATGGTGGCATCGGCCCTAAACTTTTTCCCTGAGGGAGTGGTGTGGGTAGTCAGGTCCCAGGTTTTCGAAATCGTCTTGGTCCAAACCCGGGGAAGTTTGACTGTTTTACCTGTTGGAAGGCTCACCGATACCGGTTGACTCATTGACAACTCCAGAGGGCAGGTTTTGTTGGATAGAGCCACCAACCGTTCGGTCGTCGTGCTTCCTGGAAGGGAGGCTACATCTCCGCCAGGCCTGAAGGTAACAGGGAACACCACGTTGGCTGTCCCCCCTCGTGAGGGAAATTTCGGTCCGCGTGTTCCCAGCGTCCAGCATTCGCTTGACTTGAGATTCACCGGTTGACCTTCCAGACCCTGAAAGTTAGAGATGGTTAACTCGATCCGGGAAGGTACACCGATCCAGGGTCCCTCCAAAATTCGCATGCCCGTCACTGTTGGACGGGGAAAGACCCGGTAGTTCGATTCCAAGGTCGTTAGTTGTCCTCCTTGGTACCTTACAATCAACGGACTTCCTGTTGTCACAGCAGTGGCCGGTACAACCACCTTGATTCTCTGGCTTGTCGCCCCACGCTCTTGGAGTGGAAGAATAATCGGTCGAGTTTGACCTAATTGTGCAATAAAGTCTTCCAGCCGCAGATTTGAACCTTCAAAAGTAATGACTTGACCGACCATAATCTTCCCGCGGGGGTAATAATTCCCGATGGTGGGAGGCAGGTTTTGTGATTTCATCAAGGGTTGGGCGATCGGCACCTGTTCCCTTTGTGCTCGCGCCTGTGCCGCCTTTAAAGCCGCCAGATGTCCTACGCTTGAAAGCCTTCTTGTAGCCCTGGAGCGGATGCCGCTATAGGTCCCGTTGGCCTCCAGGCTCTTCCCTCCTGGGAGCAAAAGTATGAGAAAATGGCTGTCTACTTGGTCGTCGGATTTTCCAGAGACTGACATTGCCAGGGCATGTTCTAACTCTACCTCATGGGTGCTTTGCGTTGCTTCAAGGAGCATGGCATCATGGCGTTCGCCGGACATTACACGGATCCATTCCTCGGCAGGTTCCACTGCATAGGTTCCGGCTTCGATGAGCAAGTCGCTTCCATCGGGTGCCAGAAAATGTACCGGGGTGTCCAGTTCAATCATCGTGAGGGGATCGTTGAGAGCCGCCTGTGCTTGCCCCACGAGGCTCAACAACGACAGCGTGATAAATAGTGTGATGAGAATGTTGAGAGGTCTCATAACCATCTCCTTTACTTAATGGGAAAACCAAACTTCTGAAAACGATAATAGTTGAGTGAAGCGGGCAGTGTATCGATCATGGCCCCATATTCCAAGTCCAACGAATAGAATACTAGTAGTCAGTCGAAAGGGTCTGGCAAAGAGTTCAAAATGATTATGAAGAAATTTGAGTGAATGGAGGACCAAAACACCAAAGCCCCACACCCGTGAGGCGTCTGGCTTGTTCATTGTAAATTTGCGTGGCGCCAAAAGCCTAGCGTTGAATCTCCCATTCCAAGGGCACACTGCCCGCAATGAATGCCGACTCGCTCACGGTCAGCCCATTCATCAGTGACGCTGCCACATCCCCCGTCTTGGTATTGCGATACACCAAATCCGCCTTGCCATCACCGTCCAGGTCCGCCACGTTCTCAATGACCCACTCTAAAGGCACCCCACTCGTAATAATTGCGGACCCTCCTACTTTCACGGCCAGCCCATTCATCAGGGAAGCCGCGACATCTCCAGTCTTCGTATTGCGGTACACAATATCGGCCTTGTTGTCATCATCTAAATCGCCGACCCCCGCAATGATCCACTCTAAGGGCACATTGCTCGTAATGATCCCTGAGTCACTCAACGTCAGCCCATCCATCAGCCAGCCTCCCACATCGCCGGTATTCGTTTCACGCCACACCAAGTCGGCCTTGCCATCGTTATTTAAATCGCCGATACCCACAATGACCCAGCTCTTGGGGGCGCGGCCTGGTACGCCTGAAGGACCAAGCGAGCGAGCGCCCGCCCATCCTGTGTTGG
>JAQBGS010000403.1:0-4077 GCA_032128535.1 Nitrospirota bacterium | reverse complement strand
GTCAATGTTGGAGACTGGGACCAGGTCAAGAGTCTGATTGATCGAGTGCAGAAAGAATGGGAACGAATCGATATTTTGGTAAATAATGCCGGTATTACTCGGGACGGACTGCTTCTCCGCATGAAAGAAGAGGATTGGCAGTCTGTGCTACAAGTGAATTTGACGGGAACTTTTTATTGTATAAAAGCGGTGTTGCCAACCATGAGTCGTCAGCGGAATGGGCGCATTGTGAATATTGCCTCGATTGTTGGGGCCATCGGGAATATTGGGCAGGCGAATTATGCTGCTTCGAAGGCGGCTGTTATCGGCCTGACGAAAACCGTCGCGCGGGAATATGCGAGTCGTAACATTACTGTCAATGCGGTTGCGCCAGGATTTATTGATACGGCGATGACTCAAGATCTTTCCGCTGATACGAAAGAGGCGTTGTTAAATCAGATTCCCTTAAAGCGGTTAGGCCAAGCGTCGGACATTGCGGATGCGGTGAGTTTTTTATCTTCAGAAAAAGCAGGGTATATTACCGGCCATGTGTTGCACGTAAATGGTGGGATGCATATGGCGTAGATGATAGGTTATGGGGTTTCTATACTGAATAAACATTGCAAGGAGGAGGTGCCAACCATGGCTGCTGTAGAAGATCGGATTAAGAAAATTATTGCCGAACAATTAGGGGTTGAAGAAGATGATGTCGTTCCAGATGCCAAGTTTGTGGAGGATCTCGGGGCGGATTCTTTGGATACCGTGGAATTGGTGATGGCCTTAGAAGAAGAATTTGAGATTGAAATTCCTGATGAAGATGCGGAAAAGATTCAAACGGTTTCGGCTGCCGTGGATTTCATTAAGGACAAAGTCTGATTTTCTCATCCCATAAGGACGCAGAGCGGTTGCCATGAGTGAGTGGACGCCACGGCGAGTAGTTGTGACAGGGTTGGGGCTCGTCACCCCCTTGGACATTGGTGTATCCAAGACCTGGGAAAAACTCTGTCAGGGGCAATCAGGCATTGGACCTATCTCACGGTTTGATGCCAGTCAATACTCCGTGCGCATTGCAGGAGAAGTGAAGAATTTCGATCCTGCACACTACATTGAAAAAAAAGAAATCAAAAAAATGGATACCTTTATCCATTTTGCCGTGGCGGCCAGCCAAGAGGCCGTTGATGATGCCAAGTTAGTGGTGGATGCACACAATGCCGAGCGAGTCGGTGTGTATATCGGCGCAGGCATTGGCGGTCTTCCTGCCATTGAGCATTATCATAAGATCTTATTGGAACGTGGCCCAGATCGCGTATCCCCGTTTTTTATTCCCATGGTCATTATCAATTTGGCCTCAGGGCAAGTGGCCATTCGATATGGGGCCAAGGGACCCAATGCCTGCACTGTTACCGCCTGTGCTACCGGCAATCATTGTATCGGGGATGGGTTTCGACTGATTCAACGGGGAGAAGCTGATGTGATGATCGTTGGCGGGACGGAATCAACCATTTGCCCAACAGCGGTTGCCGGGTTTGCGGCCGCCAAGGCCTTGTCTCGCCGAAATGATGAACCGGAGAAAGCGAGTCGGCCCTTTGATAAAGACCGCGATGGATTTGTGATTGGAGAAGGGGCCGGTGTACTGATCATTGAAGAACTGGAGTATGCGCGTGCTCGCGGTGCACGCATTTATGCCGAAATCATTGGCTATGCGATGAACAGCGATGCGTATCACATTACTGCCCCGCCTGACGATGGTGCGGGAGCGGTGAAGTGTATGGAGCGTGCGATTCAGGATGCGAACGTTCCCAAATCTGCGGTCGGCTATATCAATGCTCATGGGACATCGACCTTTGCCGATCGCGTGGAAACGCAAGTCATTAAAGAGGTGTTTGGGGAACAAGCCTATTCCATTCCGGTCAGTTCTACCAAATCCATGACCGGGCATTTATTGGGAGCGGCAGGAGGCATTGAAGCGGTCTTCTCAATCTTAGCTCTGCAACACGGCATCATTCCTCCCACAATCAACCTTGATGATCCCGACCCTGAGTGCGATCTGGATTATGTCCCCAACCAGTCACGGGCCTGTTCTTTTGATGTGGCCATTTCCAATGCCTTTGGGTTTGGCGGCGTCAATGCCTGCTTAGTCTTTCGTCGGTGGCAGGAGGCATAACACCCAAAGCGTTTTGGCATTTCTGATCGTATTCATTGCCAAATCCGGTTGTCTCTAGCCTCACCTTCCTAGCCCAGTCATGCGATATGATACAATGAAAAGATTTTTGCTGACGGGACACAGTCAGCCTTGTGATTCATGTCTAGCTAGATGACGATGGTGATGAGTCGTGTTGCAGATCGAAGATATTCAAAGCACGCTTGACTATGTTTTCAAGCAAGAAGGCTTGTTATATGAAGCCCTGACGCATCGATCTTTTTCGCAGGGACAAGGCCAGGCGACAGCTCAGCATAATGAACGATTGGAATTTTTAGGCGATGCGGTGCTAGGTCTGGTGATTAGCGAACGTCTCATTTCGATATTCCCTCTCTCTGCGGAAGGGGAACTTTCGAAACTGAAGGCTGGCTTGATTAGCCGGGTCACGCTTGCCAAAGTCGCGAGACGTTTGACACTCGGGCAATGGTTGCGGCTTGGTCGTGGCGAAGAGGTGTCATCCGGACGAGAAAAACATTCGCTGTTGGCTAACGCGCTTGAAGCCTTGATCGGGGCGGTGTATCTTGATAGTGGATTGGAGGCAGCGCGTCAATTTATTAACCGCGTGCTGGCTACAGAAATCGCAAGTTTACGAGACCGCTCTGAGTTATCTGGTGGAGAAGATTGGAAAAGCCGTTTGCAAGAATGGGTACATAAGCACAAGGGAACCAGTCCTCGGTATCGGTTGATTCAAGAATCTGGTCCGGATCATCAAAAGGTGTTTGCCCTGACCGTCGAAATCCATGGAACGGTCATGGGACGGGGCGAAGGACGCACCAAAAAGGAAGCCGAACAACGTGCGGCAGAACAAGCCTTCACGCAAGTGGGGCGGCTGGGTTCTGATAGCATGAAAAATTCACATGAATAGCAATGGAGGAGTCATGATGAGCGTTTTCTCTGGTACGGTGGGCAAGAATGTTCGACGAGGCCTGGTCATTTTTGGGCTCATGGCTATGATGAATCTACTTGTGATTGCTGCGACTTGGGCGGAACAGGCCACGACGCCACAAACAGCGCCGAAAGTTATGTTAAAAACAAAATTTGGGGAAATGGAAATTGTGCTCTTTCCAGATTTAGCCCCGAAGCATGTGGAAAGTTTTTTGAAGTTAGCGGAATCTGGATTTTATAACGGCACGATTTTTCATCGCATCATTCCAGGTTTCATGATTCAAGGTGGAGACCCGTTGACCAAAGATCCGGCCAATCGCAGTCAGTATGGAACTGGCGGTCCAGGTTATACGGTGCCCGCAGAGTTCAGTAAAGTAGTTCATGAAAAAGGGATTCTTTCTGCTGCACGAACTGCAGATCCCAATAGTGCGGGTTCCCAATTTTTTCTCATGGTGGATAAGGCACCACACTTGGATGGCCAATACACCGTTTTTGGGGAAGTCGTCAAAGGCATTGAGGTTGCCGACACCATTGTCGGTCAGCCTCGAGATTTGAGGGATAATCCGGTCGAGCGGATTGAGATGACGATTGAAGTCATGAAATAAGCCGAGACCACATTAGTCGAGCAATAGCTGCAGCTTCAAAAGAGAAGGCGTTAGGAAGATGGGGCTTCTGGCTGGTAATTAAACCCACTCGGAATGACAATGCGTCCTCCCGCGCCGGTTTGACGGGCGAGTTGTTCGGCCACATCAGGATGTCGTTCCCGAACATATCCTAAGAGTCCGTGCAAAAACCGATGAGACCGGAGCCCAGTCCCTGAAAAGTCTTGAATAAATGATTGGGCTCGATCCAAGACTTCTGTGACCATCGTGGGCTCCAACGGTTGGCGTTCCCCGAATACTTTAAACTCCTTTCGTAATTCTTCTCCGAAAGCCGGGATCCCTGTATCGGGGATTTGAATTAAACTGAAGCTCCGACGGAGGCTTTGAAGGCCTTCCAGGACATCGGCGTCC
>JAQBGS010000402.1:0-3577 GCA_032128535.1 Nitrospirota bacterium | reverse complement strand
CAACCCGGCCACGGTGGGCTTGTCAAAGAAATCTTTGAGAGAAATATCAAGATGCCACTGTTGTTGTACACGTGAGATCAGGCGAATCGCCGATAACGAATGTCCTCCGAGTTCGAAGAAATTATCGTGGATGCCCACTTGGTCGATTTTCAGCACGGTGCACCAGATTTCAGTCAACAGTTTTTCTTGCCCGGTTCGGGGAGGTACATACCTTGTCCTAAGATTTGTGCGGCTCATGGCGGCGGTCGGTAATGCCTTGCTGTCGATTTTGCCATTGGGCGTGAGAGGAAAGTTTTTAAGGAAGACGAAGTTGGTAGGGACCATATACTCTGGGAGCGACGTTCTCAGGAATCTTTGAAGGTTCGAAACATCCGGAGACAGGTCTTGTACGGGGATGACAAAGGCTACCAACTGTTTCTCCCCTTCCTCATCTTCTTGGACGACGACGACAGCTTCTTGAATTTCAGATTGCTGCCGTAAGACAACTTCAATTTCGCCTAATTCAATGCGAAAGCCCCTCACTTTCACTTGATGATCCAACCGGCCCAAGAATTCGAGATTGCCGTCGCTCTGATAGCGCACGCGGTCCCCTGTCCGATACATGCGTGCACCTGGCTCTGAGCTATAGGGATGCGGCACAAACCGTTCAGCGGTGAACGCTGCACGTTGAAGATAGCCTCGTGCCACCTGCGGACCTCCTATGTAGAGTTCTCCCGCCTCACCAAACGAAGTGAGGTACCCTGCCTGATTCAGCACGTCGGTCGTCGTGGTCGCCAATGCCTTTCCTATGGTCGCAGGCCCGGTATGAGCCCGTACTGCATAGGTGGCATATGTAGTGGCCTCTGAAGGCCCATACAAATCATGAACACTCTTTACTTTCCAGTGGTGATAAATGGCCGCGACTACTTCCGTCGTCAACAGTTCCCCAGCTAAGTTGACCGTGCGCACGGCTGGGGGAATGACTTGGTCGAGTAGGGCTCTCATCGCTGAGGGAACGGTATTAATTAACGTCACTCGATCGATGGCCGGCAACTGGGTCAACTGTAAGACATTTTCCGCCAAAATAACCGTTCCCCCCCAACTCAAGGGACCAAAGAGTTCAAATACTGACAAATCAAAGTTAACCGATGTTCCAGCGCACACTCCGGCTAAGTCCTCCGGTAAAAACACGCTCTGGACCCAATGAAGAAAGGCCACAACACTTTTTTGGCTAATCATGACGCCCTTTGGCTGACCTGTTGACCCAGAGGTATACAGTACGTAGGCCAGATTCTCTGGAATGGCCCAAGATGGGGGATTCTCAGAAGATTCGTGAAGGAGAGTATTCCCCTGAAGGCTAATCACCTTTCCTGGATTTGGCGGCAGTGTTTGCTGAACAGTTGGAGAAGTGAGAAGCACCGGAACTTCTGCATCGGCCAACATATAGGCCAAACGTCCCCTGGGGTAGCTGGGATCCAAAGGGACATAGGCTCCACCGGCCTTGAAAATGGCCAGCAAACTGACGATGAGGTCGAGACCTCGTTCAAGGCAGACGCCAACACGAACTTCTGGGCACACGCCTTGTCTGCGCAGGTAGTGCGCCAGTTGATTGGCCCGCTGGTTGAGTTGCGCATAGGTCAGCTGCTCATCTTCATTCACTGCGGCAACCGCATCAGGGGTCCGGTTTACCTGGGCCTCAAAAAGATGCTGGACACACTCCGGCCAAATTTTTGGTTTAAGGGGTGCATGCATGGTCTTTAAAAAGTGGGCCTTTGATTCGTTTTCAGGTGCCATTGGGGAACTTTCGTGAGTAGGGTGAATAACCCATTCTGAAAAATACGAAGAATGTCATTTAATTAAGCGAAAGGGGAAAATCTGAGTGACATTCCGCGGTTAGTTTACAAGAAACATCGCCTAACGGGGTATCAGTCGCAATAACTAACTGAGCTAAAGATGAAAGGCGACTGAGGGTAGAATTCCTATCCCAGTCGGTCTCAAAAGTCAAAACCCAAAACTTCCCAGATGGAAAGGCTAGAATAGCCTGAAGATTCCAGACATAGGGAACTCGCTACTCCCTGGTCTCCCGTGAAAATAGCCCCTAACTCCTTAGGCTTTGCTGTGGAATGGACAGATGAACCCTTGGAGGATAAAACGGTGAAGAAATTCCAAAAAGATAATTCCGTTGGTTATGGAAGCGGAGGCCCTGGCGGAAAATCTAATGGTCTTGGTCCTGATGATTTGCAAGCCGTTGTGATATAGGGGATTACAAGCAATAAAATTCGTCATCCAATCATGAGATTCTACCCCAATTCGTCTTTTCATGAAGGAAGCTGGAAGGCCTTTTAAATATTCATGCCCTTCGACCTAGTCAGTTTTCAAGAGGCAGGCTCGGTCTCTGACACGAGTTTTTTTTGTGGGTCAAGGAAGCCGAGAACCCCAGCTATTAGCCAGTTTACCGAATCAATGGTGGGAAGGATATGTCTATCGGCTTTTCTATGAAGCTTGAGTTCCATGGCGAAGGGTACATCGAAATTTTTGCGAATCGTCTGGGTTTTGGAAAGGGAAATCAAAACTAATTGGCAGGTGGGTCACGAAAGTTTTGTATTTTTTTATTGAGTGCATCTTGTTGAGATTGCGAGAGTTTAGTAACCCGTTCCTGAAGTCTTTTCCTCCGAAGCGCCGACGAATCGACTTCTTGGGCTGAGGGAACCGATTTTCCTTCTATCGACTCTGCAACAGATACAAGATCATCCTCTTGGCTTCTCCCATGCTGGGGCATCTTTTCCGGAAAGATATGAATAATAGGGGGTAAATCCAATTGCAATGAACCTAGAAAAGCATCAGGGTTTTTTATCACCTCTTCTAGTACCACGTAATAATTGCGGATGAAGTGCCGGATCACGCTGGCTTCAAAGACATGTTCATCAAAGGCTATGTGACCTTGAAAACCAAGGGGGTGATCCCAAAGAAATAGCGAAAGGTCCACCAAGGAGGGTTCTCCATAAGGAAGAGTGAGTGGCTCGCATTGGATATCTGTCAGCTTCGGAAAATATTGGGGGGCATTTTCAAAAACAAACAATACTTGAAACAGAGAATTTCGGGGTAAATCCTTCGTGTGTCCCAACAGCTGTCTCAATTCCTGAAATGGCACATCTGCATGTGAGAAGACATTCAGACTCAGCTTATGGAGATATTGAATGTAGCCTCGAACCGTGTGCTTCTTCTGAATGGTAGAGCGGAATGGAAGGACATTCACAAAAAACCCAATTAACGGCTCAAGGAGAGGATGAATTCTGTTCGCCAGCGGCACCCCGCAGATCAGATCGTCCCTCCGGGTCCAATGATGAAGAAGAATGAAAAATCCTGCCAGCAGGACGGTGAAAGAGGTGATGCCCTCCTGCCGGGAAAAGGCTTTTATTCCCTCTGTTTGGGATGGTGACAAAAGGACTTTTTCCCGTTGGCCTGACTGGCTCGTACGACTTAATGTGGTCCTTGTTCCCTCAAAAATCTGAAATGAGTGCAAACCCCCAAGCTGCTCTTTCCAATGGGCTAATTGAGATTTTAAAGTTTTTCCGGTCAACCATTGGCGTTGCCACAG
>JAQBGS010000401.1:0-2904 GCA_032128535.1 Nitrospirota bacterium | reverse complement strand
TCCAAGCGGCGCCAGAGAATGGATCGGCCCGTATCTGGAAGAAGCCCGGTTGTTAGGGCAGCGAACCGCAGAGCTTCATGCGGCACTGGCCTCTGCGGAGCCAGAAGACACAGAATTTGCGCCAGATCCATTTACCGATTTTTACCGACGCGGGCTGTATCAAAGCATGTTGGGGACGGCAAACCTGACCATCCCTCTTCTCCGCACCAAGGTCAAAAGCTTCCCGGACCCGATTCGCCTACTCGCCAAGCAGGTGTTAGATGGGGAAAGCCACATCCGGAAGCGCCTGCTGGCCATACGCGATCACAAACTCAAGGGCTCGCGTATCCGCTGCCATGGGGATTACCATCTGGGACAAGTCCTCTATACGGGCAAAGATTTCATCATCATCGATTTTGAAGGCGAACCGGCCAGGCCATTAAGTGTTCGAAAACTGAAGGATTCCCCATTGCGAGATGTGGCCGGCATGCTGCGCTCTTTTCATTATGCCGCCCAAGCCTCTTCCATCGGTCTTGTACCGGGCGTGCGTCCGGAAGATGCGGCCCTTCTTGCTCCATGGTCTCGTTTTTGGCAGACCTGGGTCAGCGTCAGTTTTCTAAAGGCCTATCTCTCCGTTTCAGAAATCGCGATGATTTTGCCGCCGTCCATGGAAGACATTCAACTGTTACTCGATGGATATATCTTGCAAAAAGCCCTCTATGAAGTCGGCTATGAACTGAATAATCGTCCAGACTGGATCCAGATCCCCTTAGAGGGAATCCTTCAGATCGTGGAATCCACCTGATCCAAACAAGGGAACATGATTGAACGTGTCCTTTGCCAGGGATAAAATCTTCTCTATGCCATACTTGAAACATCATGGAGTCATATATGCCTCAACTCCCTAAAACGTTAGAGACCATCATCATTGAACATGTCGAGCCAGAACTCGACGGCGGGCGATATCCGGTCAAACGCATTGTCGGAGAACGCCTGGAGGTCACCGCAGATATTTTCAAAGAAGGCCACGACATCATTGCAGGAATTCTTCGCTATCAAAAACAGGGCGACAAAGAGTGGCAGGAAACGACCATGCATCATGTCGACAATGATCGCTGGGCAGGCTCGTTTCTCCTGTCAGAAAATACCCGTTATCTCTATTCCCTGGGGGCTTACATCAAAAGCTTTGAAACCTGGCGGGCCGAGCTCACAAAAAAACATGGAGTGGTGCCGGATCTCTCAAGTGAATTATTAGAAGGCGAGGCCCAACTCCTTGCGGCCATGGGTCAAGCGAAAGGGCCGGATCTCGCGACGTTCAAAGAATGGGCAAGCAAATGGAAGGCTGCCCCCAACCAGGAGGCCCGCATTGCCGTCGCACTTGATGCTGATCTCGCGATTCTTGTGGCCCTCTATGAACAACGCGCCGCCTGGTCCACCTACCCGAATGAATTAGCCGTTGTCGTGGATCGGGAACGCGCTCGCTATGGCGCCTGGTATGAAATCTTTCCCCGTTCGGAAGGAACCATTGAAGGGCAAGGGGGCACCTTTAAAGATTGTGAAGCGCGCCTCCCGGCCATTCGGGACATGGGCTTCGACGTGCTCTATCTCGCGCCCATTCATCCCATCGGCGAAACCAATCGGAAAGGCCGGAACAACAGTCTCACATCCCAACCGGGCGAACCAGGTAGCCCTTGGGCCATTGGCAGTCGCCATGGCGGACATGATGCCGTGGAACCTGCTCTGGGCACCCTAGAAGAGTTCGATCAGCTCCAACAAGCTGTCCGAAACCATGGCATGGAGATCGCGTTAGATTTTGCCATCAATGCCACACCGGATCATCCCTATGTCAAACAACATCCCGAGTGGTTCAAACAGCGCCCGGACGGCACGATCAAATATGCGGAAAATCCGCCCAAAAAATATGAAGACATTTATGGCTTTGATTTTTATTCGGAAGCCTGGCCGGCGATCTGGCAGGAAATGAAACGGGTGTTCCTATTTTGGATTCAACATGGGGTCAAAATTTTCCGCGTCGACAATCCACACACCAAACCAGTCATCTTCTGGGAATGGCTCATTGGTGAAATCCAATACGAGCATCCTGATGTCATTTTCCTTGCGGAAGCCTTCACCAAGCCCAAAATGATGCGGGTTTTGGCCAAAGCCGGGTTCACCCAATCCTATACCTACTTCACGTGGCGTAACTCCAAAGCAGAGATCACAGAGTATCTCACCGAACTCACCCAGAGTGAAATGAATGAGTATTTTCGCCCAAACTTTTTTCCCAACACACCGGATATCCTCCCGCCAATCCTTCAAAAGGCAGGACGACCGGCCTTTAAATTTCGTTTCTTCTTAGCAGGCACCTTGTCCACCACCTATGGCATCTATAACAGCTATGAACTCTGTGAAAACCGCGCCCTTCCAGGCACGGAGGAATATCAAGATTCAGAAAAATACGAAATACGCCATTGGGACTGGGACCGTCCCGGTAATATTCGAGACTATATCACCCGCATCAATCAGATCCGGCGGGACCATCCGGCCTTACAGTCCTTCACCAATTTGAAATTTTACCCATCCGACAATGAACACGTGCTGTTCTATGGCAAGATGACCCCAGACAAAACGGACATTCTCCTGTTCGTCGTCAACATGGACCCCTATCAAACACAGGAAGCCCGCCTCACCATTCCCCTAGAAGAATTCGGCATTTCTGAAACGGCTACCTATCACCTCCATGAACTCATTCAAGACTACCGTCACAAAGTAGTCGGACGAGAATACATTGTCCGCCTCGATCCCAAGCAGGAACCTTCCGCTATCTTCCGCCTCCACGCCTAAAAACGCTTGGGTGAGTAGACCTGAGGAATTTCACCTCAAGCCCCTCGCAGAACCGGACGTGACCCTCTCGAGTCATCCGGC
>JAQBGS010000400.1:0-3873 GCA_032128535.1 Nitrospirota bacterium | reverse complement strand
GTGGCCATGGCGGCGGGAGCCTATTTGGGGGGAAAAATTCCAGCCGTGCTCATGCAGAATTCGGGGTTAGGCAATGCCCTGAATGTCTTAGAATCTCTCAATTTGATTTATCAAATCCCGTGTCTGCTGTTGGTTTCTTGGCGTGGATTTGAAGGGAAAGATGCCCCTGAACATTTGGTGATGGGGGAGACGATGACCACGCTGTTGGATACCGTCAAAATTCCTCACCGGACGTTGGCAGCAGAATCGATGAATGATGATCTCCAATGGACGGCTAAAACTTTTATGGAACAACGGATTCCCGTGGCGCTGCTCTTGAAAAAGGGCATTGTCAAAACGGTGCAACCATAACTCTGGTGTGGAGAGCTATGATTTATAACGAGGTGCTTCAACGATGATTGGTCCTGAAGAAGGGGTGATGCAAAGTCGTGCGCAGGCCATGGCGGCAATTTTTGAATTGCTAACCGATCAGCCCCTCATCGTGTGTAATGGATTTCCTTCGCGTGAGGCTTGCAAACTTCGTGACCGCGACCAGAATTTTTATATGATCGGTTCGATGGGAGCCACCGCTGGGATCGGATTAGGTTTGGCTTTAGCACAGCCAGAGAAAACCGTGGTGGTGTTTGATGGTGATGGGAATGTCCTGATGAGTTTGGGGACGCTGGCTACCATTGGGGCGCTCAAGCCGAAGAACTTGATTCATGTGGTATTCGATAACGAAGTCTATGGGACGACAGGAAACCAACCAACCTACTCGCGGGTGGTCGGATTGGATAAAATGGCCAGAGCCGCGGGTTATGTCAATGTCGAGCGCGTGTGGGAAAAGGAAGATATTGTATATGAGTTTAAGACCATGCTTGCCGATCCTGGGCCAAGTTTTCTGCTCATCAAAGTAAATGAGCAATTGGAAGAGGCTGATCGCATTGCATTCACTCCCCCGGAGATGACCAAGCGATTTAAGCAGAGGCTGTCTTGAGCAAACTCGTGTGAATCAAATGGTAACCATAAAGGAATTGAATACATGATCTTATTAAACCCGGGTCCGGTGAATGTGTCTGATCGCGTGCGACAGGCGCTGCTGCAACCGGATATTTGTCATCGGGAATCAGAATGTTCTGAGTTGATTCAAGATATTCGCGAAAAATTGCTGAAAGCCTTTGTTCCTGGGGAGGAAGACGAGTACACGGCAATTATCCTGACGGGCTCTGGCACCGCAGCGGTCGAAGCTGCGCTGCTGTCCAGTATACCCTTAGGCAAGCGGGCCATGGTCATCACTAATGGTGTGTATGGCAATCGCCTGTCGGCCATGATCAAAATACATCGTTTAGGTGTCCCTGATATGAAATATGATTGGGGTGTGACACCCGACATCAAGATGATTGAGCTGGCCATGATCCAACATCCTGAGGTGCATACAGTGGCCATGGTACATCATGAAACGACGCTGGGCTTTATCAACCCAGTCAAGGAAATTGCGGAACTGGTGGATAGCAAAAATCGCGTCTTTATGCTGGATTCGGTGAGTGGCTTGGGGGGGGAGGCGGTGGATATCGGTGGGGGTAAGATCTATTTGGTGGCCGGGGCTGCGCAGAAATGTATTCAAGGGTTTCCAGGCCTGGCGTTTGTGCTCGTTCGAAAGGGGTTCATGGAGCGTGTGAAGACATATCCCAAGCGCTCCTGGTATTTGAATCTGGCCAATTATTATGAGGAACAAGAACGCGGGACGATACCCTTTACCCCAGCCGTTCAGGTGTATTATGCCTTTCGCGAAGCCCTGAATGAATTGTTAGAAGAAGGGGTGGCCAATCGAATCCAACGATTTAAGGGCTATGCTTCGACCATTCGAACCCGTATGCAAGAGATGGGAATTCAAGCGGTCTTGCCGCCTGAAGTTCAAGGCAATACGCTGACAGCGTTCAATCTGCCAGACAGGGTTTCCTATTCGCAGCTCCATGATGGGTTGAAGCAAGCGGGCTACATCATTTATGCCGGGCAAGCCCAACTCGAGGATAAAATTTTTCGCGTAGCCAATATCGGGGCGCTGACCAATCAGAATATTGAGGGATTTTTATCGGCTTTTCAGTCAACGCTAGAGAAAGCTCGGGCATGAAAGCCATTATTTTCGCAGCGGGTGTCGGTAAACGCCTACAGGCGGTCACACAAGGCAAGCCCAAATGTCTCGTGAAAATTGGTGGGCAAACCTTGTTGTCTCGACATGTCGAATGCTTACACCAATTAGGTGTGGCTCGTATTGTCTTGGTTGTGGGGTTTGCCCAAGATGCGATTCGTGAGGCCATGGCTGCTGACTCTTCCACCGTTACTATCCGATGGGTGGTGAATGATCAGTTTGTCCGGGGAAGTATCACCTCGTTATGGGCTGCTCGAAAAGAAATGGATGACGATGTTGTGCTCATGGATGCGGATGTCTTGTATGCCCCAGAAATTTTGGCTCGCTTAGTGCGATCTTCACAATCTTCCGCTCTTTTGATGGACGAGACGGTGAAACAGGAATCTGAAGAATGCATGATTGCGGCGCAAGACGGCCGGGTGCTGTCGTTGAGTAAGAGACTGCCTGCCCATTACCAAGAAGCCGGAGAGGGCGTGGGATTTATGAAGGTTCAGCAATCGGATATTCCTTCGTTGTTAGCCTCCGTCCAAACCTGTATTGATGCCGGCCAGCTTGATATGGAATATGAGGATGCGCTTACCACTTTTTTTCAGGATGTCCGTGTTGGGTATGAAAAAATTGGAGGCTTACCCTGGGTTGAAATTGATTTCCCTGAAGATATTCAGCGAGCGGTTTCACAAATCTTGCCGGCCATAGAAACCCTGGAGAAAAAAACTTCAGCCATTCCTGTTCTTTGAGCGTGGTTCAGATGTAGACTTAATTATGGATGGGATCCTCAAACAAGAAACCACGGATGCCGTTGATACGGCCATTCTCCTGACGTCCTCGGGCGTTTTTGCGTCAGCGAGTATGGAGACGGGAGAAATGCTGCCCAGTCCACTCACGCGTGTGGGTGGCATGACGTTGTTTCAACGAGCCGTGTTCACGCTGCAACGAGGCGGAATCTCGCAAATTTGGGTGCTCGCTGGAAAAGAGGAACCGGTCCTGCGAGAACTACTGCGGGAAGACAGTCGGTTGCAGGCTGCCGTCCGCTGGCTGCCGGTGCGAGAATTTCCTCCGCATGATCCCCAAACCTGGGAAGCGCTGGCTGATGAAGTCAGTGGGGCCTGTATGGTCGTGGGTTGTCACACTGTATTTTCTCCTTCATTAGTCCAGCGATTGCGGCAGGAAGGTGCGCAAGGGAAAGCCGTGGTGGTCGTTGGGCATTCTGAGGAGGGATATCATATAGGCAATCCAGGCGTGGTGATAAAGCCAGACGGTGTTGAGGGGCGTACGGCCCCATCGGTCTTCTTTCGCGATCCGCCGGTTACGTCCACGATGGAACCGGCTTCCCCGTCTAAGAACCAGGATGGACCACGGTTGTCCATCGTTGGGGATTTGATCGTGTTGCCATGTCGATTATTGGGGATATCCGGTGTGTTACATGCCAGCGGGACGAATCCCTTGCGGTTAGCATTGGAGCAGGCGGCTGTTGAAGGGACTGTTCAGACGATTCCTGGCGCCACTCATTGGTTTCGAGATGTTCGTGGACCCAAAGGGCCGAAGTTGGCGGAACAAACGCTAGTCCGTTCCTTACAGACATTGCAAGGGGGGATGGATGGATTGGTTGACCGCTATATCAATCGAAAGTGTTCTGGTCTCCTCACACGATTGTTTTTGAAGCTACGATGGACTCCCAATACGATCACGATCCTATCTATGGTCGTGGGGTTGGTTGCCGCGGGCTTCTTTATCCCTGGCTCGTG
>JAQBGS010000399.1:0-4350 GCA_032128535.1 Nitrospirota bacterium | reverse complement strand
CAACAGAAACCTGTGTGGTCATTGGCTTTGGCATCAATGTGAATCTCTCAGAATCGGCATTTCCCAAAGATCTTGAACAGATGGCCAGTTCCCTCCAAATTCACGCCAAACACCCACTGGATCGTGACCACCTCATTCAATCAATCATTCCCTCCCTGGAGCAGGGCTGGGAAGCACTAAGTACGCAAGGCCGATCAGCCTGTCAGCTGACGTACAGTGAACGTTGTAGCACCTTAGGAAAACAAATAGTGGCTCAATTTCCTGATGGCACGACACTAGAGGGGGTAGCACAATCCATCGGGCCACAAGGTCAATTACAAATGATGCCCTCCCCTTCCGACGCCCAGGGACAATCAGCTAGGATGGTGGACATCCATGCTGGTGATATTCGCCACATTAGAAAATCTAACTTTCATTAAAAAGCCATCTATCAAGTAATACTTTAAGTTCCAGGAGACCCATGCTACTCGCTATCGACATCGGAAATTCACAGATCGTCTGTGGCGTACTCCAAAAGGACACATTAATTGCCGAATGGCGGCTCTCGACCGATCACATCAAAACAGCCGACGAATACGACATGACCCTGCGATCGTTGCTGGCCATTCACAAGGTCGATCTAGCCAGCATCCACGGTTGCATTATGACGAGTGTGGTCCCGCCCCTCACGCATGCTTTCGAAATACTCCTACAGGCACTCGTCGGACACGCCCCACTTATCGCCACAGCCTCATGTCCGCATGGGCTCAGCCTCAGGTATGACAACCCAGAGGAAATTGGGACTGACCGCTTAGTAAATGCCGCGGCGGCCTTTTCCCGCTATCAACGAGGACTTATTATCGTCGACTTTGGAACAGCCACCACATTTTGCACCATCACCCCACAAGGCGAATATCTCGGGGGAGCTATTGCTCCCGGCCTCAAGGCTGCAGCTGATTCCCTCCATCTTAAGACCGCAAAACTCCCTAAGGTCGACCTTGCCATCCCAACATCGGTTATTGGACGTGACACGGCCACCAGCATGCAATCCGGCATCATGTTCGGCTATGCCGGGCTAGTCGATGCCATTGTCACCAGAATCCAACAGGAGATTGATCAACCAACCTACGTCCTGGCCACTGGAGGCCTGGCTTCTACCATCACCCCAATTTCCAAGACGATTCAAGAAGTTAGACCCTATCTTACATTGGAAGGGCTCGCTCTCCTGTATTCCCGCATGACCTCTCCTTGTGGATAACTCCCCCACTCCCTACCCCTGAATATCTCTCATAAAAACAAGAAGAATTTTGTCCGGATGGGTTGACTTGCCCGCCCCAGTGACTATCTAACCAAAGACTACCAAAATCTTTGTAAATGCTCATAAGTATGAACAGTCATGACCAGATTCTCTGAAGAAAGCCACCCCATAACGACCTCGGAAAGCTCACTAGAGGAATCTCAGAGAGAAACGGACCTCTCCCCTCAGAATGAAGCGTTGGAGATCGATTCTGTGGATGCTCAAGGGCCTGAACAGCAGGCGCAGGAAGAACTTCAGATTTTTCAAGATAAATACATGCGACTTGCGGCTGAATTTGAAAATTACAAGCGGCGCGCACAACGAGACCAGAGCGATTCGATTCGCTATGCCAATGAGTCATTGCTCAAAAAAATCCTTCCGACTCTTGATAACCTTGAGCGAGCCATCAAAAGCGGAACCGACGCCGGAGCCAGCGGAGCATTAATAGAAGGCGTGGAACTCACGCACAAACAATTTCTCGAAACCGTGACGAAATTGGGCGTCCGCCAAGTAACCAGCACGGGCGCCGACTTTGATCCCAACATCCATCAAGCAGTGGCTCAAGTAGAGTCCGAGACGGCAGCCCCCAATACTGTCGTCGAAGAATTCCAAAAAGGCTATTTTTTACACGACAGGATTTTACGCCCGGCTATGGTCACCGTGGCAAAAGAAAAATCTGATCAGACTGCACCAATATCTACTCAAGACACGGTCGAAGAGGGAGGAATACAAGCATGAGCAAAATTATCGGAATCGATTTAGGAACAACAAATTCCTGTGTGGCGGTGATGAGCGGAGGCGAGCCAATCGTTATTTCCAATTCAGAAGGCGCACGGACAACCCCGTCCGTGGTCGCCATCACAGACAAAGACGAACGCTTGATTGGACAAATAGCGAAGCGGCAAGCCATCACCAACCCCGAGAATACCATCTTCTCGGTCAAACGACTGATGGGAAGAAAAATTTCTTCTCGTGAAGTCCAAGATGCCATGAAACATCTTCCGTATAAGATTATCGACGGAAACAATGGCGATGCGAATGTGCAAATCCGAGGCAAAAGCTATAGCCCGGCCGAAGTCTCAGCCATGATTCTTCAAAAAATGAAGCAAACCGCGGAAGATTATTTAGGTGAAAAAGTCACCGATGCCGTCATTACCGTTCCCGCGTACTTTGACGATAGCCAACGACAAGCCACAAAAGATGCCGGACAAATCGCCGGCCTCAATGTCCTGCGTATCATTAACGAGCCCACCGCGGCCTCATTGGCCTATGGCCTCGACAAGAAAAAAGATGAACGGATTGCGGTCTATGATTTAGGAGGCGGGACATTCGATGTGTCCATTCTCGAAATCGGCGAAGGGGTCTTTGAAGTCAAATCAACCAACGGAGACACGTTCTTAGGTGGTGACGATTTCGATCTGCGTGTCATTGATTGGCTCGTTGATGAATTCAAAAAAGACCAAGGCATTGATCTCCGTAAGGACCGGATGGCCCTTCAACGGCTCAAAGAAGCTGCCGAACGTGCCAAAATTGAATTATCCAGTTCCCAGGAAACCGAAATAAACTTGCCGTTCATCACAGCAGACGCGAGTGGGCCCAAACATTTAGTGCTCAAACTCACCAGATCCAAATTTGAACAATTGGTTGATGACCTGATTGAACGGTCAATTGCCCCTTGCAAAAAGGCCTTGGCTGATGCAGAAATGACGACCGGCGATATCAATGAGATCGTGTTGGTCGGCGGGATGACCCGAATGCCCAAGGTCATTGAACGAGTGAAACAGTTTTTTGGCAAAGAGCCACATCGGGGCGTGAACCCTGACGAGGTCGTGGCCATTGGAGCCGCCATTCAAGGTGGCGTCCTCAAAGGCGATGTCAAAGACGTCTTGTTGTTAGATGTCACCCCGCTTTCCTTAGGGATTGAAACATTGGGTGGAGTCTTCACTCGACTCATTGAACGCAATACGACCATTCCGACAAAAAAGAGCCAAATATTTTCAACGGCCGCCGACAACCAAACAGCCGTGACCATTCGGGTCTTCCAAGGCGAACGGGAAATGGCCAATGATAATAAATTATTAGGCCAGTTCGACCTGATCGGGCTTCCTCCCGCACCTCGCGGTATGCCGCAAATTGAAGTAACATTTGATATTGACGCCAACGGAATTGTGCATGTGTCGGCCAAAGATATGGCCACCCAAAAGGAACAGTCGATTAAAATCACCGCTTCCAGCGGGTTAAGCAAAGAAGAAGTTGAACGCCTGGTTAAGGACGCGGAAGCCCATACCGAAGAAGACAAAAAGAAACGTGAACTGGTCGAGCTCAAAAATCAAGCCGACTCGCTCATGTACAGCACCGAAAAGAATTTAAACGAACATGGTGATAAAATTGGGGAAGAAGAGAAGACCAACATCACCACGGCCATTGATGCTCTGAAAAAAGCTCTCGAAGAATCAGACCTGGAAACCCTTAAAACGGCTATGCAGAATCTCACAACGGCTTCACATAAACTGGCCGAAGAAATGTACAAAAAAGCCTCAGCCGATGCCGCAACTTCTGCAGGACCTGGCCCAGACGGTGATTCAGGCCCAACCGCCTCAGGATCTGATGACGCCTCTGGTGGTGATGAAAAGGTTGTTGATGCCGAATTCGAAGAAGTGGATAAAGGCAAAGGTTAACACCCTGAATTCATGAGACAACGCGTTTTGCATTTGATCCACCCTCAGCACCTCTCTGCTAGGCACCATTAATGGCACAAGCAGGGAAACGTGATTATTACGATGTGCTGGGGGTGGAGCGAAATGCTTCTGGCGAGGAAATTAAAAAAGCCTTCCGAAAGCTCGCTCGCCAACATCACCCCGATCTTCATTCAGAGCCCGATAATAAAACAGCCGCTGAAGTAAAATTCAAAGAGGCCGGAGAAGCCTACGAAGTCCTGAGTGATCCCGACCGCCGGCAAAAATACGACATGTTCGGACATGCCGCGGCTGGACAAGGCGGCGGACACGAAGGCTTTGGTGGCGGCGGATTCGGCGATGTCTTTGGCGATATTTTTGAAGACTTCTTTGGCGGCG
>JAQBGS010000398.1:0-4290 GCA_032128535.1 Nitrospirota bacterium | reverse complement strand
CGCAATCTTCAAGAAGTGTTGACGGCCGGGCATCGAGCGAAGCATTTAGTCTTGCAAATCTTGGCGTTTAGTCGACAGTCGACCCAGGGGAAGAAGCCCACACCCATTCATACGGTCATTCAAGAAGCCCTGAAACTCTTGCGGGCGACTATTCCTACGACGATTGACATTCGGCAGTCTCTCAAGAGCGAAGCCTCTGTGTTAGGTGATTCCACACAGTTACATCAAGTGCTGGTCAATTTATGTACCAATGCGGAATATGCCATGCGGGAAAGGGGAGGTCTCTTATCCATTACCTTGGAGGACCTGGAAGTTACCGAAGAGAAGGTTCAATCCTTGTCGGGGTTGAAGGTTGGACCTCATGTCCGACTCACCGTTCAGGATAATGGAACCGGTATGTCCCCGGAGGTGCTTGAACGGATGTTCGATCCCTTCTTTACGACCAAGCCGATTGGGGAAGGGTCGGGAATGGGTCTCTCTGTTGTGCATGGCATTGTGGCCAATCACGGCGGGGCGTTAATGGTCGAAAGCCAAAGAGGAAAAGGGACCAAAATCGAGGTGTATCTTCCCACGATTCCCTCAATGGCGGGGGATGGGCTGGGAGAACAGGGATCTATCCCCCTAGGGAAAGAAACCATCTTATTTGTCGATGATGAGGAAACTATTGTGCGGCTTGGAAAGGAACTCCTGTCCCAACTGGGGTATACCGTCGAGGTTCAGACCAGTTCATTGGAGGCCTTAACGGTGTTCCGGCAGGATCCGCAACGCTTTGATCTTGTGATTACGGATCAAACTATGCCGGGACTGACCGGGGAGGTCTTGTCCCGAGAACTCCTTCGCATTCGTCCCGAGCTTCCCATCATCCTTTGCACCGGCTTTAGCCACATCATGACCGCAGAAAAAGCCAAAGCCTTGGGAATCCAAGCGTATCTCATGAAGCCCTTGGCCATTCGGGATCTGGCGCCTATTGTCCGGCATGTTTTAGATAAAACCCTCTCGCCGTTGGGGTGAAATGTCATAACGGCTGTTGATGGATGACGAAAGAGTTTTATGTCATGGGGATTCTAAGAAAGGTATAATGAAGGGAACGGACAATGTCCTGAAAAATTAAGAAATCCTTAATCCTCTGAACGATGTAGGTTCCATTCTTCACTATGGGGATGCCAGAGTTGGTCGCCCATATTGTCCACCCGGCTTAACCGTTTTTGGGTCAGGGGCTTGACGATTTGGGGCGAAGGAGGAGTTCACGCGATGGCGACCATTCTTGTTATTGATGATGATCCACAAATCTGTGATGTGTTAGTGCAGGCGTTGCAAAATGAAGGGCATCAGGTCCGGAGTGCCTTAAACGGAGAGGAGGGTATCCGCTCCTACCGCCAACAACTGCCGGATCTGGTTCTTTTAGATATTCTCATGCCCGAGAAGGAAGGGCTGGAAACGATTCTGGATCTCCGCCGAGAGTTTCCCCATGTCATCATTATAGCCATGTCTGCGGCGAGCGAAGCCGCAAAAATTAATCTGTTAGAATTGGCGCAACGATTAGGGGCACAATATCGATTGAGTAAGCCCTTTCAATTGAAGACCGTCATTGAGTTGGTGAACACGGCTCTCAGCAAAAAGCTACCGACTGAAGGAACCAGGGAGGCCTCCGGGCTCGACGAAAACGGAGGATAATAAGCGGCCTCATCTGGAAGATGGGATCTTTTTTCCCCGTGACGTCACAATCAAATCGCATAATGGAAAAACCCGCAGACACGCAATTCCCTATTCATGATCTCTTAAGCCGGAGATGGAGTCCGCGGGCCTTTGCTGAACGGCCTGTGGAACCGGGGAAAATTCAACGGCTTTTGGAGGCGGCTCGCTGGGCCTCCTCATGTTTCAACGAGCAACCCTGGGCGTTCATGCTGGCCACGGCGGACCAGCCCGCTGAACATGCCAAACTGCTCAGTTGCTTAGTGGAGGGGAATCAAGTCTGGGCCAAGCGGGCTCCCCTCTTAATGATCACTCTCGCCAAATTGCATTTTGATCACAATGACAAACCCAACCGACATGCCCTTCACGACGTAGGGTTGGCCGTCGGAAATCTGGTTGTCCAAGCCACGGCTATGGACCTCGTTGTGCATCAAATGGCGGGGATTCTTCCCGATATCATTCGCACGTCTTATGCCGTACCTGCCGGATATGAACCGGTGACAGGGCTGGCTATCGGATACTCGGGAGACCCTTCTACCCTGCCTGATGAAATTCGTGAACGAGAACTGGCCCCACGATCTCGAAAGACGCTCCAAGAGTTTGTCTTTTCAAAGACCTGGGGAGAAACCCCGGACATTCTTTAAACCTATTCCAGTCTCTCTCTAGGTTTGGTGGGGCCAATCCCGGGAGGACGACTGGCGTTTTGAATCAAAAGTTGCACATTCCTCTACCGGAACGTCCCTTCCTATATCATCAGATTTTGGTCAAGCGGCTTTCGTTCCAACCCGAAGAAGAATAAGAGTCGATACATCTCCTGATTACTTCATTGCGTCACGTTGAGGAATCATGATGACACCGCAACAAAAAACGGTGAAACAGATCTTGTTTTGTGTTCGGACATGGAGTCTGTTAGTGATTCTGGTGCTGCTTTGGAGCCAACTCGCGCTGGCGGTCAATAGCACCCATGAAGTTCCCGTTGTCGAAAGCGCACAAATTCTATGGAAGGTGCAATCTCCACAGAATACGATTTATCTCGCTGGGTCCATCCATGTTTTGCAGAAAGATCATTATCCTCTGCATCACGAATTTGATGATGCGTTCAATGCGTCCTCTAGACTCATATTTGAAGCAGACCTGGATGGTCTCTCGTCTCCGCTTGCCCAAATGAACATGCTCAGAAAAGGCCTCTATCTTAATGGAGAGACCTTGCCAACAGTGTTGTCGCCAGAAAGTTATGTCACAGCTAAAGCTGGTTTGGCTGGGCTAGGACAGCAGATCGAGGATTTTCATCGCCTGAAGCCATGGATGGTGGCTACAGCGGTCATGGCGTTGGAGCTGCAAAAGCTCGGATTTGAAAGTGCCTATGGCGTGGATCGTCACTTTTTTAAAAAAGCCAAAGCGGCAGGGAAAGACATTCAAGGCTTGGAGACAGTGGAGTTTCAGCTGAATCTCTTTGATCAGCTATCTCCTTCGATTCAAGAGCAATTTCTCCTGCAGACGTTAGAAGATCTGAAAAATCTTGGGACTCAAGTCAGCGATATGGTTGAGGCATGGAAACAGGGAAATGTTAAGAAATTGGAAACGCTACTAGTAGGCATGGGCGAATATCCTGAGCTCAATCAGGCGCTGGTCATCAATCGAAACCGTGATTGGCTCCCACACGTTGAACAGGCGCTTCAGGAGAAGGAGCCCGTCTTTATCGTGGTTGGTGCCTTGCATCTCCTTGGAAAAGAAGGGCTGGTCGAGGCTTTGAAAGAAAAAGGCTATCGGGTTCAGCAATTATAAGAGGCTGGGAATACAACGGGGAGAATGTTCTCCCCGTTGAAAGTCGGATCAAGGTGGTTCAAGACCAATTATGGTTTGATGTACAAATACCCTTCCTTTTGCAGATCAGCAATGCGTTTGACGGCCACTGGATGCGCAGTAGGCTTAAACCCGGCCACCAATTTTTCCAAGGGCGTTCCGAATAGTTTCATCGACACTTGGCACATTTCTGCCTGTACCCCTTTATCGATAATCACTTTCAATTTATCACGCAACTCTGGATCCACTGTTTCCTTTTCAAATAACTTCAACGCGGGACCATGGACGACTAACACGATATCAATTTTGTCGGGTCCGCCTTCCGCTTCAATGTGTTTATTGATTAACGCCAAGGCATACTTCGCGACGTCTGGATCTTTCCCATCGACATGATAGAGGACTTTCGTTTTCCCTGAATCGGCCAAAACCAACCCGGGAATTGCGAAGAAAAAAAGGCCGGGAGTCAGTAAGCCTAAGGTCAGGACGACCCATCGAAATCTCTTTATTGTTTGAATAATCATGAAACCGCCTCCTTAATGTGATCACGCTTTTTTTGAGAATGTACAAGTCTATCTCCTATATACATCCTACTCCCTGTACGGCCATCTGAGATAGGGTGAGACGGAAAGGAAAGGGAGTGGTACACTTGAATCAGAAAAAACGAGGCCGATATCAATAGTCGTTTGGGAGAAACCAGCATATGATTACCGCAATAGGAGATGTGTTACGACGGTGTTATGACCGAGGTTGGATTACCAGCCGAGATGGCAATTGTAGTCTTCGGCGGGCTCGAAG
>JAQBGS010000397.1:0-2726 GCA_032128535.1 Nitrospirota bacterium | reverse complement strand
CCGTCCGAAATACAGCATTTGGTCGTCGTCATTAGCCTCCCCACGCCCAGATCCCGTAAAGACGCCGGCATAATACCGCGAATCAAACGGGGTACCGGGTGCCACATGGCCATACAGCATGGCTCCAACCTGTCGATCGAGGGTGAAGATCTCATTGACGATCGATCGTTCGACGAATTGTTGATTGCCTGAAGAGTCTCTCCGTTCCCGGTTATAGTCGACTTTCCATTGTCCGACTTGCAGCGACAGGAATTTCCATTTTTCGAGGCTGATCCGCCAGTCGATCAATCTTGTGGCCCCGGGAGATCCGCCGGAATTGGATGTGGATTGCAAATCCAGCTCGAAATAATACTTGATCCAGGGTTGATAGCCATGACCACCGATTTTCATTCGAACCCGTCGCAGTTCAAATGTACTCTGGGGGTCCACCATATTAAAATCTGCCCGAGATATGGGATCTCCGTTTGTGGGATAGGTATATCGGCCTTGGAACCGCCATTGAATTTGTGTGGCAAATTTCCCATCCCTAGTTTTAAACTCAAACCCCTTATTACCATAACCGACCGTGACGGGAAATTCCGCCTCCAGTGCTTTTTGCTCTTCCTCGGCTTTTTTCTCTTCCGCCGCCTTAATTCGAACCCAGTCTTCCTTGCTAATCATGCCTTTTTCTTGGAGCACATCAGAGAGCGTGTCCCCATAGAACCTGTCCCCATCTCCAGCCCAGGCGTGGCTCTGTAACAAGAAGCCCAAGCATACGACTGTGCAAACGAATCGAACGACCTTCATGAATATGGTCTCCTCTCAATGAATGAGAAAGTATTGTTGGAATCTGATAGAACACGTTTCATGGTTGTTGAAAGCCATGCTAGCGGAGGTGTGTTACGATTGTGTTAAGAACAGGTCAAACCGCCGTAAACTTGATAAGGAATCGTGAGAAAAATGCGGAAGGGGCTAGCCGCGGGCTCCAGAGATATAGGCGGCGGTCAATTCATGTTGAGGAGATTCAAAAAGGCTTTGCGCTGAACCGGTTTCTATGAGTTGACCAATGCCGTTCACGGACCAGAATAGGGCGACATGGTCTGCCATGCGACGGGCTTGGGCTAAATTATGCGTGACGATAATCACCGTATAGCGGCCCCGTAAACTCACAATGAGATCTTCCACGATTCCGCTGGAGATCGGGTCCAAGGCGCTGCAAGGCTCGTCCAGGAGCAGAACTTCAGGCGAGAGGATTAAGGCCCGTGCGAGGCACAAACGTTGTTGCTGCCCACCGGATAACGCTTGTGCTGGCTGGTTGAGGCGGTCTTTGACTTCATCCCAAAACCCGACGCGTTGCAAGGTTGTTTCGATCATGGCCGCCCAGGTTTCACGAGCATGTTTGCCATGTTCACGCAGGGGTAACTCGAGATTTTTCTTGATGGAGAAAGGAAAGACGGTGGGTTTTTGAAAAATCATGCCTACTTGGCGCCGGAGATGAAGAAGATCCGTTGTCGGGGCTAGCACGTCCAACCCATCGATCTGCAAGTGACCGGACACCCTGCAGCCAGGGACAAGATCCGTCAGGCGATTGAGGCTCATGAGGAAACTGGTTTTTCCACAGCCTGATGGTCCCACCAACGCGGTAATACATCCCTTATTGATTTGAAGGTTCAGATGCTGAAGTGCCAAGTGGTCATGATACGCAATGGAAATATTCTCGGCTCGAATGTGGGCGATGGGCTCACAACACGCCTGAGTCGATTGATAGGGTCGCCAGGATTGGATTCCAGACAACGGTTCTTCAGCCTGTCTTAGTTGGGGAGTTGGTTGAGCGTGGTCCATTTTTCGGCCATCCATGATGCGGAAAAATTAATAATGAGTAACAGACCGACAAGTACGAGGGCCGTCGCATAGGCATTGGGATTGCCACCAGCAACGTTCATGGCCAAATCATAGATATGAATGGATATGGCCCGCCCTGAATCCAGCAGGGATTCCGGCATGCGATCCACATAGCCGCTGGTAAAAATTAAGGCGGCGGTTTCAGCCATGGCTCGTCCTAATCCCAACAGACTGCCCGCGAGCAATCCAGGCATGGCTGCTGGGAGCAAAATGCACCCCACGGTTGTTGCTCGTGAAAACCCGAGTGCGGCCGCAGAGAATCGCTGATCAGAGGTAATGGCGCGAAAACTTTCTTCCGTGGTGCGAATGATGATCGGTAAGACCATACAGGCTAAGGTCAGGCCTCCTGAAAGAATAGAAAATCCTAGTCCTAAGGTCTGGCAAAACAGGGCGTAGCCAAAGAGTCCAAAGACAATGGATGGGACTCCAGCCAAGACATCCAACGATCCGCGAAGGAGGCGTCCGAATCGATGATGGTCCTGTGTGTATTCCGCCAGAAAAATGGCCGTGCCGAGTCCCATGGGCCACGCGACAGCAATGCAGACTCCAATGATAAGCCCGGTCGAGAGGAGAATGGGGCCAATGCCGCCCTCGCGGCCTGCATTTTCTGGGGAAGCGAATAAGAAACTCCATGAGAGTGGCGCCCAGCCATGCCATAGGAGATCTGAAAGTATCCAAAAAAACCCTAAGCCCACCAGTCCGGCTGAGGTCCAGATGATCAGGGTACTGCCGTATCCTTGAATGCTCTTACCTGGCAGCCGCATATGTTTCCCGGTGCCGAATATTTTCGGCCATGATGACGAAGAAAACGACGATTGCCATGAGGAGAAGACCACTGACGAACA
>JAQBGS010000396.1:0-5819 GCA_032128535.1 Nitrospirota bacterium | reverse complement strand
TAGGAGTGAGGAGTAAGGAGCAAGAGACAAACTTTTCTGACACTCCAGACTCTTCACTATTCACTCCTCGCTATTCCCGAATTCCCATTGTTGCATTGACCGCCAATGCCATGCCTGGCGATCGAGAAAAATGTTTAACGGCAGGAATGGATGATTATCTCAGCAAGCCGATCCGTCCAGAGGAGTTGTCCAACATCTTGGCCAAGTGGCTACCAAAAGAAGATAACCGTTCGTCTCCGACTCCTGGACCCCTGGAAGCTTCTTCCCAGCCTTCTCCACATGATTCTTCCTATTCGGATTTCATCAATCAGGACACGCTAGACGAATTGGAAATCTTGGAGGGACACAAATTTCTCCAAACCATGATTCATCGATTTGCGGAGGATGCTCTCGAATGCGTGACGCGCATTGAACAGGCGTTGGACCATCACGATCTCTCGCAGATCCAAGAAACCGCCCATGGGCTTAAAGGCATCTCACGGAATATGGGAGCTGAGGCCCTCGCTCAAGTGGCCGTGGATCTCGAAATCGCATGCAAGGCCGGAGACACGACAGTCCTTCAATCGTTTCGACGGACCCTTCAGGAAAGTTTTCAGTACACTCGACAAAATTTGGAGAAAATCATTGACGGACCATCCAAAGGGAGAGATCACTCATGATTCCTTATCCATCCGCAGACGGAAAGCGATTGCATATCACATGGCTTGGAAGACGAACCCCAACCGTCCTGCTCATGTTGCCTTTGCTCATAACCGGCCTTGGGCTGGCGCATCCCGCCTGGGCCGAAAATTCCTCCACAGATTTGGTGTTCGGCATGTCCACGGCGTTAACGGGTCCAGCTGCGGATTTGGGAGACAATATGAAGGCCGGTGTCTTGGCAGGATTTTATCGAGCCAATAAAGAGGGGGGGATTCATGGAAGACCACTTCGCCTCATCGCGTTGGATGATGGGTATGAACCGTCTCGCACCACCCCCAACATTCGGAAACTGATTGACCAGGAACATGTTTTAGGCATTATTGGGAATGTCGGAACCCCGACCGCCATGGCGGCTCTCCCCATTATCAATGAACAGCACCGCCTGTTCTTTGCACCCTTTACCGGAGCCGGGATCCTGAGAAAGATAATCCCATTTGATTGGAAACACTTACCCAACATTCTGCAGGGAACCTAAATTCACCATGGCCTTCACTCCAACCGGAAATCGCGTCATTTGGTTCGTGTGGTTTCTCGTCTTCCTGGGGGTGCTCCTTGGTGTGGTCACTCTAGGCCTGACGAGATATACGCTCTTAAAAGTACAAACCAACAATATAGTCGCGATGGAAGCAGAAGCCGTACAGGGGGAAATGGATAACGCGCTGAATCATCTCGGGGTGCAAGCGGTACAACAGACAGAAAAAACCCTGGAGAATCCTGTGAACAACCCCCTCAACTCTGATCTATTTCAATCCTACGTGCATGCGTTACATGCGCGATTGAGCCAATACCCACCCGGAGGCACCCACGACATTTTGAGCCAAATGGTACAAAACGGTCAGCGCTTGCAGACTCTTGGCGGGCAGATGAGAAAGTGGGTCCAACGTTCCCGGCCAATCTTGAAAGACCTGCAGGCACAAGAGACCATCACCATGGCTCGGGAACGGTTGAAAACTTTCCGAGCTCATATTCAAACCTGGGAAGAGAAGACACGCCTAGCGCAAGCCATGACCTATCGCTTAGGGAAACAGGCCCTTCCTTCGGAAGCGTTGGAAATCGCCAATGACTTGCTCGCTCATCAGATTCGCCAGTCCGCCCTTGGCGTGTCGATAATTCAGACAGAATTAGGGAACCTGTCCGTGTTATTGGAAACCCTGTATGGCGAACGCAATCCCGATCGTCTCGTCGATATCAAAAATAACCAAATAAAACAAAATTTGACTCGACTTGCGATGGGAATGGGGATGGTGGCAGGGGACTCACCCGTTCCAGACAAGACCATTCAAACGATGCTACAGGACTTAGGGGCCATCGTATATGGTCAAGGGTATTCAATAGACGAGGCCCATCAAACCGTACGGCTGGGTTCTGGAGGACTGTATCGTTTTAAACAAAACTCTCTAGGTCTGGAGGCAGAACGTGCGGGCTTCTCTCTAGGCCTGGAAGGTATCAAAGAACAGATTGGTGAGGCTCAAGTGTCATTCGTCAAACTGGCATCCCATCAAACCCGAGAGGTGACGAACCAATTTGAAAACTCCTTCGCGCAAAGCTGGGAGTTCATGTTGACCCTGGGCCTGATATGTGTGGTCGGATTTTTGGCCACCGGATGGATAATTTCCCGATGGATTCGCAAACAATTGACCCTGCTAGAGACCGCGGTTCAGGCCAAATCCCAATTTTTGGCCACCATGAGTCATGAAATTCGGACTCCCATGAATGGCGTGATTGGCATGACCGGCCTTCTCCTGGATACCAACCTCGCCCCCCAACAACGGGAATTTGCAGAAACGGTCAAATCTTCCGGTGAAGCCCTCTTGACCATCATTAATGATATTTTGGATTTTTCAAAAATCGAGGCGGGCAAACTGGAATTCGAGATCATTGATTTTTACCTACGCACCGTGTTGGATGAAACCTTGGACCTTCTGACATCCAAGGCCTCAGAAAAGTATTTGGAACTGATTGGCTTGGTTCACCCTCAGGTGCCCAACTCACTTCGAGGAGACCCTGGTCGATTACGCCAGGTGCTCCTGAACCTGCTCAGCAACGCCATCAAATTTACATCCAAAGGCACGATCGCCCTTCAAGCCTACCTTTTGGAAGACAGGTCTGAGGCCGCGAAAATTAGAATCGAGGTGACGGATACCGGAATCGGGATTTCGCCAGAAGCTGTAGACAAATTATTCCAACCTTTTTCCCAGGCAGATAACTCGACCACCAGAAAATACGGCGGGACTGGGTTAGGGTTGGCCATTTGCAAACAACTGGTGGAACAAATGGGTGGGGAAATGGGAGTTCGCAGTTCACCCGGTAACGGAAGTACCTTTTGGTTCACGGTTGAATTAGCCAAACAACCCGCCTCCCCGATCAAACAGGTTCCTGGTCCCATTTCTCTCAAAGGTCTTCGTATTTGTGGAGTGGACGATCATCACATCAACCGGGCCTTGCTGAAACAATATTTCGAGGATTGGGGAATGGAAGGAGAGTGCCTTTCTAGCTCTGAACAAGCCTTGGCACGGATCTATGAAATGGCTCAACAGGGCACACCGTTTGATTTAGCGATTGTGGATAGGCACATGCCCGACATGGACGGACTCGGCCTTGCCGAAGCCATCAAGGCCGATCCTTCTATTCAATCCGTGAGGTTACTGCTCTCTACCTCGGTCGGTCACAAAGGTGAGACGACGATCGCACAGGCAGCCGGATTTTCCGGCTATGTGACCAAACCCATTCGCAAAAACCGTCTCCATGCCTGCCTAGAAACTATCATGGGATACCCGGTCTCTGACCAGTCTAAACCTGATCCCATCGTGACTCAGTTTCGAACCAAGGAGATTGAGAAATTGAGGAGTGCTCGAATTTTGGTTGCTGACGACCACCAAGTGAATCAGCAACTAACACGATTGATGGTTGAGCGTTGTGGACACAAGGCTGATACCGTAGGAAATGGAACCGAAGCCTTACACGCCCTCGAACAGATCCCCTATGATTTGATTCTGATGGATTGCCAAATGCCGGAAATGGATGGGTTTGAGGCCACCCGGAAGATTCGTGAAGCAGAAAACGTGAAGCGTCAGCCGTTAGGCGAAAGGAGTGAGGCCCAAGAGACAGGCCTTTGGGAATCTTCTGACTCCTTACTCCTCACTCCTCACTGTTCCCGCGTGCCCATTGTGGCGTTGACCGCCAACGCCATGCAGGGAGACCGAAACAAATGCCTAGAGGCCGGCATGGATGATTACCTCAGTAAACCCATTCGCCCCGAAGAACTGGCTCGTGTGTTGACCAAGTGGCTCTCTCCGCAAACCCCCAGCACTCCAATTCAACCAGAGACAGCCATTTCGACTCCCCTCCCAACGCCTTCTCCTTCGACGGATCAATCCGCAGTGAACCTCCAGACCTTGAAGGAATTGGAAAACCAGGGGGGGCGGGAATTTCTTCAAACCATGATTCAGAGATTTGTGGAAGATGCCCTACATTGCGTCACCCTAATTGAACAAGCCTTGGACACCCACGACGTGGCGACCATCCAGGAAGCCGCACACGGCCTCAAAGGCATCTCCCGGAACATGGGAGCTGAGGCCCTCGCTCAAGTGGCTGTGGATCTCGAAATCGCATGCAAGGCCGGGCACACGACAGTCCTTCAATCGTTTCGACGGACCCTTCAAGAAAGTTTTCAGTACACTCGCCAAAATTTAGAGAAAATCTTAGACGGACCAGACAGAGGGAGAGATCACACATGATTCCTTATCCATCCACAGACGGAAAGCAATTGACTATCACAGGGACCTGGAGACGAACTGTCCTGCTCTTTTGCTGCCTTTACTCATAACCGGCCTTTGGCTGGCACATCCCACCTGGGCCGAAAATTTCTCCACAGATTTGGTGTTCGGGATGTCCACGGCGTTAACAGGTCCCGCGGCGGATTTGGAAGACAATATGGAGGCCGGTGTCTTGGCAGGATTTCATCGAGCCAATAAAGATGGCGGTATTCATAGAAGACCACTTCGCCTCATCGCGTTGGATGATGGATATGAACCGTCTCGCACCACACCCAACATTCGGAAACTGATTGAACAGGAACGCGTTTTGGGCATTATTGGAAATGTCGGAACCCCGAAAATTGAGTTTCCGCCTTTTCACCCTTTACTCCTAACTTTTTACTTTTCACTTCTCACCAACTTTCGTCATCCTTCAGAGTCTTCACACAACAAACTGGTGCCGGTATTGTGCATGAAGAATGTTCGAGATCTGTCGTCAAGTTTCTGGTAGCTCATCCGAAAATGAATCAGGATACACCAACATTCATCTCCAGCAGCCGTCTGCCTTCATCCAGCAGCATTGAAAAGATTGTGCAGTATTCAAGAGAAGAATACACAACAACTAATTCAGACGCCAGAAATAATACCCTCTTCCAACACGAACAATTCCTATGATCTCACAACAACAGTGTCAAAACGCCACGATCCTCATCGTGGACGATCAAATGACCAACATCTTGCTCTTGGAGAGCATTTTACAAAATGCTGGTTATACGAAAATTCATTTCACCCAAGACCCCACACAGGTCGTGTCACTCGTCAAAGAACTGAATCCCGACCTCATCTGCTTGGATATCCGTATGCCACAGATCAATGGATTTCAAGTCATGGGGCAATTGAAGATTATTCAGAAAGATTCCTATCTTCCTGTTTTAGTCCTCACTTCCGAAGAAGATCGTGAAACACGATTGCGCGCGCTCGAATCCGGAGCCAAGGACTTTCTGCATAAACCCTTCGATAAGATCGAAGTGCTCATGCGTATCCGGAACCTCTTAGAAGCCAGTCTCCTTAATCGAACTATTTTATTTCAAAAAGAAACGCTTGAAGAAACCGTCCGGGTCCGAACGCAGGAGCTCAAGGAAACACAATTGGAGATTGTCCAACGATTAGCGCAAGCGGCGGAACATCGAGACAATGAGACCGGCAGTCATATCGTGAGGATGAGCCATTATGCCCTAGTCCTTGGACGTGCCTGCGGCATGAACGAAGAAGAATGCGACATCTTGTTCCATGCCACCCCCATGCATGACGTGGGCAAACTCGGTATTCCTGACAAGATCCTGCTCAAGCCCGGCAAACTGAATG
>JAQBGS010000395.1:0-5065 GCA_032128535.1 Nitrospirota bacterium | reverse complement strand
TAGGTGTTCCGACCTTACAAGAAACGATGCAGCTTGATGAAGCTGGGTTGGTTCAGGCGCTTCAACGTGGTGATGAAAGGGTTTTTGCAGCGGCGATGGATTTGTATTCAGGCTCTTTGCTGCGCTTAGCCATGTCTTTTGTACCCAGCCGAGCAGTTGCGGAGGAGGTGGTGCAGGAAACCTGGATGGGGGTGTTGGAAGGGATCGGTCGGTTTGAGGGGCGTTCGTCCTTTAAAACGTGGTTGTTTCGCATTCTCACGAATCGGGCCAAGACTCGAGGTACCCGAGAGCGTCGTTATGAACCGTTCGGATTATCTGGCTCGGATTCGGATGGGGACGACGGGCCTTCGCTCGAAGATTCGCTATTCGTCACGGAAGGCTCTGGAAAAGGCCATTGGGCCGATCCTCCGCAAGGATGGGAGCCCGATACACCTGAACGCGCGTTGTTATCTAAAGAATGTCGAACGGCGATTGAGAAGGCCATTGATGGATTGCCTGACAATCAGCGGCAGGTTATTACGTTACGTGACGTCGAAGGGGTGAGTGCCGAAGAAGTCTGTAATATTCTTAGCATTAGCGAGACCAATCAGCGTGTCTTATTACACCGAGCCAGGACCAAAGTGCGACGTGTGTTAGATCCCTATGTGCGTGGAGGCAATACGTAGCGGCAATGGATAAGAATTTCAAACAACAACTCATGGGCTATATGGCTGGCAATTTCAGTTGCAAGGATATTGCTGAACTGATCACGGATTATCTGGAAGGCTCATTTTCGCTGAGTCAACGCCTTCGTTTCCAAATGCATTTGGGTCTATGCTTAGCCTGCCGAAATTATTTGCGCCAAATGAAATACACTGTAGCTACTTTACACCAATTGCCCTCTGAGCCAGTGCCGCCTCACGTCAAAGAGGAATTGCTGAAACATTTTCGGACGTGGAAACACGAACAATCCTTACAGAACCCTTCGTCGGACTCTCAATAAATCCCTGCCACTTTCACATCCACTGGCTCGCTCCATCGTTGATTTTGAAGTGTTCGGAGCATTCGTGATATACACGTAATGCGTAATTCGTCCAAAGTCATGAACCAAGGAGCGTGTGATGGCGTTAAAAGAATCCACAATGCTTGCATTAGGGACGCAGATGCCAGATTTCGTATTGCCAGATGTCTGTACCCCAAACAAGATTTCTCCAGAAACCTTTCGTGAGAAACAGGCATTATTGGTGATGTTTATTTGTCGCCATTGTCCCTATGTCGTGCATGTGCAAGATGAACTCACCAGGTTAGGGCGGGATTATGAAGGGAAAGATCTAGGAATTCTGGGAATCAGTAGTAATGATGTCACCGGATATCCAGCTGATTCTCCAGCAGGGCTTAAGAAAATGTCAGAACAATTGGGGTGGAAGTTTCCCTACTGTTATGACGAGACCCAGACTGTGGCCAAAGCCTTTACCGCAGCCTGTACTCCTGACTTTTTTGTGTTTGATCATCAAAGACGGCTTGTCTATCGTGGCCAACTTGATGCTAGTCGACCGGGGAATGGGAAGCCGGTGACCGGTCAGGATTTACGTGCGGCGCTTGACGGGGTATTAACCGGACAGCCTGTCCCCAGCCTGCAACGTCCCAGCGCCGGGTGTAATATCAAATGGAAGCCTGGCAACCAACCGGCCTATGCGTGAAAAAGTGAGAAGGAAAATATGAATAAAGAAAAAGTCAGAGAAGAAATTTGAAAAGAAAGTTCTCCTTACTATTTACTCCTGACTCCTCACTGATTTTTTAAACACTATGTCTCCAAAATATGCCACAGCACTTTCTTTTGTATTATCCGTATCAGTCATGATGGCCACGCCTGATATTTTTGGCGGATCTTCTCCAAATGCTTTTCTGTAATCCTCGAAGACATTCCTTTCTTCTGTGATCCATTCGTTCAGTCGGGTTTCTCCGCTTTCAATGACGATCATGTTGACCCGATTGGTGTAAGGATTGGGGACCATTGTGCCAATTGGACTCTTGCTCTCCCAAATATAATTAATGGCTCCAATCGGAGGATATTGGCCATAAATGAGTTTGGCTGTCTCGTATTTGGCTTTTTCGAAAAAACCCACCTTCGAACTGTCATATTCAAACGTAATGTAGAGGCGGGCCGGGTAATCGTCTCCTGATTTTTCGTGAACATTCCCCTTCTTTAAAATATTGGCGACTTTCCAACGCCATTCGATCACCGGAAATTCTTTAGGATCAATTTGGATTTCTCTCGTCATGCCTGATGATGATTGATTGCTCACGGCTTTGACGACGATGGCATCGCCGTCTTTGACCAGGTCATATTGGGTATGATTTGGGATTTTCCCAAAGGTGAGAGGTTTCCATCCAGGGGGAAATATCGTTCCAGGTTGAGCCAAAGAAAATGTTCCAACTGGCAATATTTCTTGCGTCTCTGCCAATGTGATTGGTGAAATGGTCAGTGCAAGCGCTAGCCCAATCGTGAGTGGAAAAAATACCTTTGGCATGAGTATCTGTCGCATGACAATTACCTTTCTCACGATCAGCGAGTCCAGGCGAAGAGCTTGCTTAAGAACCGTTTTTTGCTGTCACTGAGGGTTGTTTTTCTCCAGGCGTTCGCTGTCTTTTTAATCACTTCCGCTTGTGTGGGATAGGGGTGAATGGTGCCGGCAATGGTGTTGAGGCCTAACCCTCCCTTCATCGCCAGGGTGTACTCACTAATCATATCTCCAGCGTGGGAGGCGACAATCGTGGCACCGACGATCCGGTCTGTCCCTTTTTTAACATGGACTCGGGCAAAGCCTTCATCTTCTCCATCAAGAATAGCGCGGTCCACTTCATTGAGAGGAAACGAAAAGGTATCCACTTCAATGCCTTTGGCCTTGGCGTCTTTTTCGTAAAGCCCGACATGTGCGATTTCCGGCTGAGTATAAGTCGCCCAAGGGATAATGAGATTGTCGGTACTGGCATACCCTAATCCTAAAGGATGAGGAAATAAGGCGTTTTGAATGACAATTTGGGCTTGAGCATCCGCCGTGTGGGTAAACTTGAATGGCGAGCAAATGTCGCCAGCTGCAAAGATGTTAGGATTGGTCGTTTGCAGGCGAGGATTCACAGTCACGCCTTTGTGATTAAAGTCCACACCGATCTCTTCCAGCCCTAACCCTTCTGTATTGGGCGATCTCCCCACTCCCACCAAGATTTCATCAACGGGAATATCATAGTGTTGCCCATGGGAGTCCACGGACATATGTTTGACGGCGTCTACCTGCTTAATGGCCAAGTCTTTTCCGCAACAAAGCAGCGTGACGCCATCTCGTAGGATCGATTGTTCGACGATGTCGGCGGCATCACGATCTTCATTGGGCAGAATGCCGTGCATGGCTTCCACTAAAAAGACTTGACTGCCAAAGCGGGCGAACGACTGGGCCATCTCACAGCCAATCGGGCCTGCGCCGATCACTCCGAGTCGTGCTGGCAGGTCGGTCAAAGAAAAAATCGTTTCATTCGTCAGGTAATTGATTTGATCCAGCCCAGGAATCGGTGGCGCGGACGCACGTGCACCCGTGCAGATTACCGCTTTGGCGAATTGGAGCGTTGTTCCATCTACGTCAATAGTACTGGAACTGGTGAACCGGCCGTTGCCGATAAACACATCCACCCCAAGTTTGGTATAGCGATGAGCTGAGTCGACATGACTGATCCGGGCGCGGAGTTTTCGCATGCGGGCCATGGCTACACCGAAATCTCGTTTCACTTCCCCGGACACATGTAGCCCGAATTCTTCGGCTTCTCGGACAGCGTTCCAGGCCTTGGCTGCCCGTATGATCCCCTTGGAAGGGACACACCCGACGTTCAAGCAATCCCCTCCCATCAGGTGGCGTTCAATCAGCGCCACTTTTGCTCCGAGGGCTGAGGCGATGGCTGCGGTTACCAATCCGGCCGTCCCCGCTCCAATCACAACTAAATTGTATCGTCCCGATGGTGTAGGGTTTTTCCATTGTGGCGGATGGACATTATTGATTAATTCTTCATTAAATTGATCGCGTGGAAGAATCAAAGCTGGATCGTCTGTCGCGTGAGCAGTCTTCATTGGATGCCTCGGGATTTCTAAAAGGAGATGGGATGTTTGCTTACTTATGATTCTGCAGAATCTTGACCCTTATTTGTCCATTTTCTATAGGCTATAGGCATCAATGCCAAGAGACCTAAGAGGGTAAAGGCCAATAAGACCGATGGACTGGCTATTTCGCTCAAGGAATTAATAGACCCGAGCTGACGCCCCGCAAACGCAAAGACAAAGCTGCCAGGAATAATTCCAAGGGAGGTCGCAAGGATATAGGTTCCGAGATTGACACGCGTGATACCGGAGACGAGGTTGACCAGGAAAAATGGAAAAGCTGGAATGAGGCGCAGTGTCATGAGATAACTGAAGGCGTTTTGGGAAAATCCTGACTGAATGGGGCCGAGTCGATCGCCAAATTTATTCTCTACCCAGTCTCGAAGGAGATACCTGGCAGCTAAAAATGCGAGCGTTGCTCCAACGGTTGCACCGACATTGACGAAGAACGTTCCCAGCAGGCTGCCAAACAGGAAGCCCCCAGTCAATGTGAGAATGGCTCCTCCTGGTAAAGAAAAGGTGGTTTGAAGAATGTAGATGAGAATGAATAGGCCTACCGCAGCCGCATAATGGGTTTCGGTATAGTTCAGGAGTAAATCCCGATTGGCTTTGAGTGAGTCAAGAGATAAATACTGGCCAAGATCAAAATACACGAACGCCCCTATTCCCAGGAGAAAGATGATGCCTGTGAAAATCTTGCCCATGGATGAGCTGGGTGGATTGTTAGAAGGGGTTGTGACCTGAGTCATGTTGCACTCCATTATGTGGGTTTTCATAAAATTTCTCCAGTCGTTCTCGTGATCTTCTTTGGGTTGGTTCTAGTCATCATGGTTTCAAGTGGTTTTCCTGTAGTACGACTTAGAGGGTATTTGTTACGAACAATAATTGAATGCGATGACATTAATTGTGTAATGATAGGTCTGTATTGTCAGACCTATTCAG
>JAQBGS010000394.1:0-3373 GCA_032128535.1 Nitrospirota bacterium | reverse complement strand
CCGTCTAATCGTTTCCAGTTTTGCCCTGGAAGGAACACGACTGGCCTGTTCATATAAATACACCGGAATCTCAAGTTCCTGTCCAACTCGCGCACCCAGATCTTCGGCATACATGACGCAATCTTCCATGGTCACCCCTTGAAAGGGAATCCACGGCACCACATCGACGGCCCCAATTCGTGGATGCGCACCCTGATGCTGACGTATATCAATAAGTTGTTGGGCCTGACGGACTAAACCGAAAAGTGCCGTACCCATGGGGTCCGGCTCGCCCACCATCGTCAACACCGAACGATGATGATCCGGATCAACATGCACGTCCAACAGGGCCACGCACGGAACGGCTTCAATGCCGGCGATCAACTTGGCCATGACAGCCTGATCCCGGCCCTCACTAATATTGGGTACGCATTCAACTAATCGCCGCGTCATCACTTTCCTCTATGTGAAGTGTTGGAAAAATCCGCCAGCGGCGTTCTCGCCCCTTTGTCGTGCTCACGTACTCTCCGTGTACGCTCCGCTCGCCAAACAGCAGTTGCGCCGTCCGGGACGCGGCAGATAATACTCGGGCCTTGCTGGACGAAATTTTTTGAACACTCCACCCTCATTTTCGTCTGACTCATCAATATGAAGACTTCCTTGACACCCTTAAAAATTGCATATTATAGTCGAACTAGCTGATTTCCAAGGGATTTCTTCGAGGCCAACGGAAAGCGTCCCAAAAAAGTACCACGAACCTGATATAGTCCTGTCACAATCTCAGCTGAATTGAGACCATATCAAAGGATTCAAATCATTCTCTCACTTCTTACATTATAAAGGTGACGCCCATGAATGCCACAAAGCTTGAACCGGCTACCGCCCTCGCCGAATTAAAAGAAACCAAACCCGATAGTGTCACTCTCGTCGTCCTGAGTGGTGACATGGATAAAGCCATGGCCGCCTTCATCATTGCTACAGGCGCCGCCGCCATGGGCATGAAGGTGACCATGTTCTTCACCTTTTGGGGGTTGAATATTATCCGGAAACCCGGATCGACGAGCTCGGCCAAAGACTGGATGCGTCGCGCCTTTGGGTGGATCAACAAGGGAGGATCGGATAACTTGCCCTTGTCCCGATTCCATTTCGGTGGGCTCGGCACGACCATGATGAAAAAAGTCATGAAAAACAATCGCATGCCGGGCATTGCCGAATTGTTAGAAACCGCTCAAGACCTCGGCGTACAAATGATCGCCTGTACCACCACCTTAGGGATGATGGGCATTTCGAAGGATACGCTGATTGATGGCATCGACCAATTAGCCGGAGTTAGCACCTACCTGGCTGAAGCTCGGCATGGATCCGTCAACTTATTTATTTAATAGAACCCCAGACTCAATAAAGAAGGATTCAATATGATACCAGCCGATGTCAAACTCGATACGCTCGGATATTTTTGCCCCATGCCCATTATCTTGACCTCCAAGAAAATCAAAGAACTGGTCCCCGGCCAGGTTCTTGAAGTCGCATCTGACGATGAAGGGATAAAAAAGGATATGCCCGCCTGGTGTGAAACCACCGGCCACGAATGGGTCGGATTAGAAGAAGAGCCCGGAGCCGAAAAAACCGTCTACAAAGCCTACGTCAAAAAATCCTGAGTCTGGCTCGTTCCAGATATTCTCTCTTTTCCACATTCCGCAAAGGTGACTCTAAGCCAGGATCTTTCCAATATTCCGCAAGAACCCCCTCATCTTGGAATTCAACTGATCCTCTACGGCTCTCCCGCAAAACTCTGAAGATCTATAATTTCCAAAAGGTTTGTAGAAATATTAAAATGACCATGGGAATATGACCATAAAACAAACTTGCTTTGCGAAATTTGAAGGAGCGATACATGAATCAGATACCTATTTCCAAATCTAAGTTAAAATCAAGGCTCTCAGAGATCTTGGGAGAGGTCGAACTGTCTCGAAAAGAACTGATCATTACGGATCATGGGAGGCCGGTCTTAAAAATCCTGCCCTATTCGCCAAACCCCTCTGAAACCCTAAAAGCACTTCGAGGAAGCGTTGTGGAATATATCGATCCCACGGAACCAGTTGAATTTTCCTGGAATGCGTCCACATGAAGATTGTCTTGTACCCATCTTTCAACACCATTTGGTAAACCCCAAAAGATAATTCAGCTATTCCGTTCCATTGCTTCCATCTCCAAACCAAGACCTTTTCAGAAAAATATGCTAGCATTTCCTTACTAGGCCATTGATCAGTCGGCAATATTTGCTGACCACTGTTTTTTTTAGTTCCCTCTGGTCAACAACCGATACGATAATCAACGGCACATAACCGCACGCAATATATTCATCACAAAGGAGCGTACCCACCATGCTCTGGTGGCATTGGGCAATTTTAGGGTTCAGTCTCGTTGGCATTGAAATTCTGACCTTAGGCGGGCTGGGGAATTTTTATTTCCTCTTCTTCGGGATGGCCGCATTGATGGTCAGCGGGTTGACCTGGGCTGGGCTTGTTGAAGTTGCCTGGCTCCAATGGTTTCTGTTCGCCATCTTAGGCGTCATTTCTCTCCTCGTCATGAAAAAGCCTTTGCAGAATAAAAGGACCCTGCATGGAAAAGACGAGCCCGACGTGGATACTATGGTGGGAGAAATGGCGACGGTGCTTGAGGCTCTCAAGCCCCAGGCCCTAGGGAAAGTGGAACTTCGTGGATCAACCTGGAACGCCAGGAATGCTGGAACGACGCTCCTTGAAAAAAATACCCTCGCCAAAATTGTGCGGGTGGATGGCCTGACACTATGGATTCAAGCCGAATCAATCACACAGGAGACATAACATGTCAGGTGAATTATTAGCTACACTTGTTTTTGCCGCCCTGGCGTTACTTATCTTAAAAAAAACGGCGGTGGTGGTGCCCCAGCAAAGCGCGTACGTGGTCGAACGATTGGGGAAATATTCTTCCACGCTCAATGCCGGCCTCCATATATTAATCCCTTTCATGGATGTCATTCGCTACCGACATACATTAAAAGAAATGGCCGTGGACGTCGCGGAGCAAATTTGTATCACCCGGGATAACGTTCAAGTCGGCGTCGACGGTGTCCTGTATATCAAAGTCTTAGATGCTGAACGGGCCTCCTATGGCATTACCGATTATCGTTTCGCCATATCTCAACTGGCCCAAACAACGCTTCGTAGTGAAATCGGGAAAATTGACCTGGATAAAACCTTCGAAGAACGGTCCACAATCAACGTTTCCGTCGTCAATGAATTAGACAAAGCCTCTGCCCCTTGGGGCGCCAAAGTCCTTCGGTACGAAATTCGTAATATTAACCCGCCTCAAGACGTGCTGAGCGCCATGGAAAAACAAATGCGGGCCGAAC
>JAQBGS010000393.1:0-4485 GCA_032128535.1 Nitrospirota bacterium | reverse complement strand
CGGGATGTAGATTATGTTGATATGTATCTGGAATCTTCCGTTACGGACTCGGTTTCGATGGAAGAAAGCTTGGTCAAGCGGGCTGTCAAAAGTGTGGCCCAAGGGGCTGGCATTAGGGCTGTGGCGGGAGAACGCACTGGATTTGCCTATTCAGATGATCTTTCCGTTCGGGATTTAGTGCAGGCCGCGGAAGCAGCCAGGTATATCGCGGAGTCGCCACAAGGGGACAACCCGGTGGCGGTGACCCATCGAACGGGGCCGGCTCAGAATCTGTATCCGCTCACACAACCCCTCACTGACATTACAACAGAAGCTCGAGTCGACCTCTTGAATCAGATTGATGTCGAAGCCCGGAAATATGACCCTCGAATTGCCAAAGTCATGGCATCCTTTAATACAGAACAAAAAATTTTCTTGGTGATGAATTCGGAAGGCCAACTGGTTGGGGATGTGCAACCGCTGGCGCGCCTACAGATCACCTGTATCGCCGAAGATGGAGCGAATCGTCAAATTGGAAGTTATGGAGGTGGAGGCCGCATCGGATTTTCGTTCTTTGTGGAAAATGGCCGGGCATTAGAATTTGCCCGGGAAGCGGCTCGTCAAGCCATTGTCAATTTAGATGCGGTTGATGCGCCCGCAGGTACGATGCCGGTCGTGTTAGGCGGAGGTTGGCCAGGGATTCTCTTGCATGAAGCGATTGGACATGGGTTGGAAGCCGACTTTAATCGGCGAAAAACGTCGGCGTTTAGCGATCTGATTGGTCAATCAGTGGGCTCTGAACTCTGTACGATTGTCGATGATGGCACACTGCCATTCCGTCGTGGTTCGATGAATATTGATGATGAGGGGACGCCCACCTCACGCACGATGCTCATTGAAAAAGGCGTGTTACGGGGCTATATCACGGATCGACTCAATGCCCGATTGATGGGTATTCCACTTACCGGCAATGGACGTCGTGAAGATTTTCGAAGCGTCGTCCTTCCTCGGATGACCAATACCTTCATGTTAGCCGGAGAGTCGAATCCGGAAGACATCATTCGTTCGGTCAAAAAAGGTCTGTATGCGGCATCGTTTGGTGGAGGGCAGGTGGATATCACGAGCGGAAAATTTGTTTTTTCAGCCAGTGAAGCCTATCTCATTGAAGATGGCAAGATCACCAAACCAGTCAAAGGAGCAACCTTAATTGGGAATGGTCCTGATGTGCTGAAAAAGGTTTCGATGGTTGGACATGATATGAAACTCGATGAAGGAATTGGCACCTGTGGGAAAGAAGGTCAATCCGTTCCGGTTGGTGTCGGACTTCCAACGATAAAAATCGATGAGATGACGGTTGGTGGAACCGCCATGGCCTAAATGGATCACCCTCCCGTTTTGTAGCTTTCCTTTACCTGATGACAAAACTATCCACTACACATGGTGATCGTTTCCCTGAGTTGGCGGCAACCGTCCTTCAACGCGCCAAGGCTTTAGGAGCCACGGAAGCGGACCTTCTGGTCGCAGAAGGCGATTCGGTGTCGGTGCAAGTGCGCATGTCAGAAGTGGATCGACTCTCGAAGGCGCGTGAGAAAGTCCTGGGGATTCGTGTTTTTTTTGGCAAGCGTTCAGCCAGTTCTTCCACATCAGATTTTTCCGAAGCCTCGTTGGATCGTTTAGTGAGTGATACCTGTAGCTTGGCCAAGGCGGTCGTCGAAGATGACACGTCAGGATTGCCATCTCCAGAGCAAATGGTTGTGGAATTCCCTGATATGGATATGAAAGATAGTCGGCAATTGACCGTCGACGAGGAAATTGATCTGGCTAAACGCGCAGAAAAGTCTGCATTCGATGCCGACTCACGCATCACCAATTCCGAAGGGGCTGAATGTTCAGCAGGGTATGGATCAATCTTACTTGCGAATTCTCATGGGTTCGTCGGATCCTACACCAGCTCGTCCTATTCCATTTCTGTTTCGCCCATCGCCTTAGATGGTCAGAATGGCGGCATGCAGCGAGACTATTGGTATTCGGTGAAACGTAAATTTCATGAATTAGAAAGCCCGGAGGAAATTGGGCAGGAAGCCGCTCGTCGGACCGTGAGACGGCTGGGCAGTCGATCCATTTCAACCCAGGAAGTTCCGGTCATTTTTGACCCAGAAATTGCCAAAGGGCTACTGGGCCATATCGCGTCGGCCGCGTCTGGCTATTCGCTCTATAAAGGCGCGTCGTTTCTAATGGGGCAATTGGGGAAAAAGATCGCAGCAGAATCCGTGACGGTGGTGGACGATGGGCGCTTGGCTAATGGCTTGGGTTCCCGGCCGTTTGATGGAGAGGGACTACCGACCAGAAGAAATGTCGTCGTTGATAAAGGAGTCCTTACCAGTTATTTGTTAGATACCTATTCCGGACGAAAGCTAGGGATGGCATCGACGGGCAATGCTTCTCGGTCGGTCGGTGAAAATCCCACGGTAGGCACGACCAACTTATTCCTCTCTCCAGGTACCTCCTCACCGGAAGAAATTCTGAAATCGACGAAACGCGGACTCCTCGTGACCGAACTCATTGGGTTTGGAGTGAATATGGTGACCGGCGACTATTCCCGTGGTGCGGTGGGATTTTGGATAGAAAACGGGGAAATTGTTCATCCCGTGGAAGAAGTGACCATTGCCGGAAATTTAAAGAACATGTTCAATGATATAGAGATGATCGGAAATGACCTGGTCTTTCGAGGTCGAACCGCCAGTCCGACGGTTAAGATTCGTAAAATGATGGTAGCCGGCCATTAAAAAATGGCAGAATGAATCTGGATGATGAAATAGGATGATGGAGAAATTACATGCCACTTGAGCCAGAAGACGGGGCCAAAGCCATTCAATTGATCACTTCTCGATATAACGCACGGGAGTGGCGAAAGAAAATTGAAAAAACCCTGAGTCTCAATCCTTCAGGTTTTAAGGATGACGATCAGCGGAAAATCTTTCTGTATTTGAAGATTGGGCTACAAGCGTATAAATCCCGACGTGCCGACCCACCATCCTGGATTGTCGGAGGATACGGCACCAAAGAGGTTATTGACCGGGCGTTGTTTAAACCCACAGTCATCGATCCTGAGTTTACCAAAGAGCATGTCGCGCTCCTCGGGAAAGATCCTGGAGAAGAAGTCGATAGCGTGTGGTGGGATGACATGCTCGTCAATTGGTTTGAAGAGCCGGAAGAAGAAGGTGAAGACCAAGACGACGAGGATGCTGAATTGTCTGACGATGTCGAAACAGCTTCCGATGGTGACGAATCATCAGATTCATCAGATGCGGAAAAATCCCAAAAAGCCACCTCCTGATAGATTCCTGGTTCCCCAACGATCAGGTCCGGGAGACCTATTTCCGACAGTTTGGAGATGGGAAAACAACACCTAGAAGTCACTTATCTACCCTTCTCGTCTCGCACCTTGTCAGTGTCTGCCAAACCACAAGGCCTCATCTATACGTTTCTCTATCGGTTAAACGCGTGGGTTTGCCGACTTATGTATCGAGTCCAGACCTTTGAAGAATCGCCCGTGCCTACTGATGGGCCAGCCCTCATTGTGTGCGACCATACCGCGCTCGGGGATCCTTTGGTCCTGTTAGCCACAGCGGGCCGGCCGATTCGATTCCTCATGGCCGCAGAGATTTATGCTCAACCGCTTATTCGATGGGCGTTTGAGGCGGTTGGTTGCATTCCCGTTCAACGTGGAAAACGGGACATCAAAGCCATTAGAACGATGTTAGATGGGTTGGCGGCACATGAGATCATTGGGCTGTTTCCTGAGGGCGGGTTGGATCGGCATCGTTTGAATCAAGGGCATCCAGGTATTGGATATCTGGCGATCAAGTCTGGGGCGCCGGTTATCCCAGCATCAATTGTTTGGGAAGGGCCGCATTCGGTGACCTCGATGCTGAAAACACTTTTTGTTCGAAGTAAGGCGAGTATTCGATTTGGGAAGGCCTTGCAATTTCCTCAAGAATCCAAGCCGAGTAAGGACTCTATGCAATCCTGCACAAAAGAAATCATGAAGCAAATTGAATTGTTGAGGGAAAGTATCCTGTCAGGTGAGCGCTAGTAAGGCTTGGATCTTTAAGGGGGTCAGGCCCGTTTTAAATATTGTTTTTGTGTTATCCAGGCAGATTGTCTTTTAAATCGAGTCTGACCCCTTAATAAGGGGTCTCTTTAATTCTAAAAAGACTGGCAGAATCCAACGGCCCTACAACTCTCTGCACTTAAACAAGTGCTCGCCGAATTTTTGGATTCAGCAAGGCTCTTTACCACGCCGCATGCGACAGAAAAAATGAGTGAACTGGTGAAGGTTAGGGTTTGGGAGTCCAGGTTCCGTCGGGTTGCATGATGAGTTGGCCGGATGTGGTTTTTTCTATGGATTTTTTACCTGCTAGGGCTTCGACGGCTGAGAGAGCAGTGCCATTTTTCTCTGCGATCCCCTTATAGACGTCTCGTCGTTTGTTATTGATGTCTTTC
>JAQBGS010000392.1:0-3197 GCA_032128535.1 Nitrospirota bacterium | reverse complement strand
CGGTATCAAACAATTCAAATCATTATTTTTTCCGATCCGACGTGGACTGAGCCGGATACCTTTCAGCGATATGTCAGTGGGGAGCCCGAGAAATCGTCAACTTCGTCTGACCAAGATTTTCGACAAAAATTTGAAGCCAGCGTTCGAGCCGGCTATCGCGCGGATGAGTCTGGCCAGGCCGGATGGATTGGCCCATGGAATCGCAGCCAATCAAGAGACCGAACCCTGACGATGCAGTGGATTTTTCAAGAACCTTGGTCACCATCCGGAGAAGGGGCTACGTTTTCTCAGGAGTAATAGGCGAGGATTGGGAGAGGGCTTTAGTAATGGTCTGGGACAAGATGGCTTGCAATTCGGGATTGTTCAATCGTTCGGTTAACGCGGTGGCATAGGGGGAGGGAAGGACAGGTGTTGACGAAGTGGCCAGAGGAGTGGGGGTGCTTGCAGGAGGCCTTACAGGGACGGGGCCAATTCGTAAAATAATATCCGTGAGAGCCAAGTCCGGCATGATTGAGTGAATGGCCTCCAAAATGGTCGCTTTTAAAAACACCAATTGTTGAAGCCAAATCGAATTATCCGCCATCAGATATAATTTTTTATAGCGAATGCTCTCCGGATAGGAATGTTTGGCAATCGTGTGACCAACCAACCCTTCCCATTCATGCTGTAACCGGACCTCGGATAATTTCAGTGCAAGGGCGCTGCCCTTGGAGACATCCTTCAGAACGGAGCGAATCGGTTCAAACGCACTCATGATGACTTCATTGTATCGAAACCCATGGGTTGATTCATCTGCCAGGAGAAAGCTTTCATAGTTATTCCAAAAAACTTTCGTGTTGGTCTGACGGAAATTGTCTGTGCATCGCTCAATGACGTAAAAGGAAAGTTATTCACATGGCCTAGAGAAGCCGGGTTTCGGCCCGGCAGCCAAGCTCTTGCATAACGCATCCTGAAAGGTGCCACTACTTCTTGGCGCGTCTCGAAGGGCGCAACCTTTGTGTGGAGCAAAAGAACCAAAAACCAGTGACGCCCCGCCCACCTCATCATATTGGACGGACGCAAAACAGAGGAAGGCTGACCAACTCATTACGCTCAGACAAGGCCCGCCGATTGATCAGAGCGTCCGACAATGGCGCGGGCGGAAGGCGTCGAACAAGGAGAGGGATAGGGACTTCAGGAAATTCCAAGGGGCACGGCAGCTTCTAATGGTATGCCTATAACACTCTTGTCTCAGAGAACCAATTAGAATCCGCTGCCTTTTAGAACTCTCCCCGTCTTTGTCACGAGTCAGGTAGAATAGGGTATGGCCAAAACCAAACACGATCCTTCCAACAAAGTTGTCGGGACCAATCGGAAAGCCACCTTTGACTATTTCGTCGAAGAAAAGATCGAAGCCGGGTTGATGCTGGTCGGCACCGAAGTCAAAGCATTGCGTGAAGGCCATCTCAACTTGCGAGATAGTTATGCTTCAATCGCCAATGGCAAAGCCGTGCTTCATAACTGCCATATCGGCACGTATAGCCATGGCAATCAAATGAACCATGAGCCTCTGCGCCCTCGAACCCTGTTGCTCCACAAAAAGGAGATCGAGCGCTTGATGGACAAGGTGAAACTCAAAGGTCTGACCATTGTCCCCCTGCGTTTGTATTTTAATGATCGAGGCCGAGCCAAGTTGGAGCTGGCCGTGGCGCGGGGAAAGAAAACCTACGACCGGCGTGAAACGGTAAAAAAGCGCGAAGCCGCCCGAGAAATCGACCGTGCGATGAAGGATTCACGTTCTTAGGAGTACGGTCTGGTATCATGCCCGCATTAAAAATATATTCAGCGGAATTTAAAGCGAGTTGCGGAACGGTAGAACAGTTTCTTAAGCCGACGCTTCCTGAAGTTGCGATTGTGGGTCGCTCTAATGTGGGAAAATCGTCGGCTATCAATTGCCTGGTCAATCACAAAGGGCTCGCGAAGGTTGGCAAGACGCCGGGGAAAACCCAGACCATCAATTTTTTCCAGATTGAAACGAATGGCCCACGGTTTATGTTAGTGGATCTTCCCGGCTATGGATTTGCCAAAGTACCAGATCGGGTTCAACAACAATGGGCCCCGTTGATTGAAACGTTTTTTAAATCTAGAGTAAATCTACGAGGGGTGATATTGCTAGTGGATTCCCGAAGAGTGCAAGACTCAGATCGGGACATGCTGGCTTGGGTCAGTCAATTACATATTCCCATCATGCTGGTCGCGACCAAAGCCGATAAAGTTCCCCGTGGCAAGCGCCAGGGAACGATAAGAGAACTTCAGGAAGGTTTGAGAGTGAATGATGAGCTAACCTTTCTCTCAGCTTACACCGGCGAAGGCAAACAGCAGGTATTAAGGCAGCTCCAGGATTTATTGAAAAGTTAAAACCGCACGTCGATGAAGGCTTTTTGTTTGAGGCCTTTTAGCCATCCACGATAAGCTTCTTCTCCTCGTTGTTTCACCAGTTGTGCGTGAATGTCTCGCTCCACTTGTTCAAACGGGTCGGGTTGTGATTCCTTGACCTCTTCAATGATGAGTAGGTGTATTCCGACCTGCGTTTCAATAGGCCTCGATAAGGTGCCTGGTATGAGTTCTTTCACTGCCTGAGCGAGAGGGGCTACAAGATCTTTTTCCTCTACCCAGCCCAATTCACTGACGAATTGCGTATGGCGGGCGGCAAGATCTTCGAGTGAGGTTTCTTCCGGCTTCCAATCGGCATAAATCGCTTGAGCCTTGGAGAGTGCCCGTTGGCGGGCCTCTTCACTGTTGGCATTCAGAAAAATTTGTTTGAGACGAAATTGCGGTTGTAAGCGAAAATTATGGGGGTTCACTTCGTAATGCCGGCGCAGTTCTCCCTCTTCGACGACGACATTACGGCGCACCTCCAAGTCGAAAAGTTTCTTCAGCAGCAGTTGCTTGCCGAATTCTTCTTCTGTTTGTGTCGGAAGGAGAGGTGTTCGTCGGAGAGCCGCATCGATTTCTTCTTGGGTGACGGAAATCCCTATAGCTTTGGCTTCCTGAAGTTGGAGCCGTTCATCAATTAAGGCATTGAGAACCTCTCGCTGTTTTTGCGTATATCGGCGTTCAAATTCTTCTCCATGGTATTTGGCTTTGAGGCGACTATATTCGTCACGAATCTCATGTTGAAGATCGGTCAAGGTGATGACCTCCTTGTTGACGACTGC
>JAQBGS010000391.1:0-4029 GCA_032128535.1 Nitrospirota bacterium | reverse complement strand
CGATCAAAAAACTGGAGATCCCATTTAAGCAATCCTTCTCACATGCGACGGCCACTCGTTCCTGTACAGAAGGTGTGCTGGTCAAAGCCCAATCATCGAATGGGGTGTTTGGGATAGGGGAGGGGTGCCCTAGGAAATATGTCACGGGAGAGACGATACATACCGCCACGAGTTTTTTTGACTCGCATCGGGAGGCATGGGAACAGTTCAGGAGTTTAGAGGATCTTAAGTCATGGATGGCCACGAATAGCGGAGCTATCGATACGAACCCAGCCAGTTGGTGTGCGGTAGAGCTGGCTTTGTTCGATTGCTGGGGACAAGAACAGGGTCAATCGATCGAAGCCCTTCTGAACCTGGAGGAATTAACCGGACAATTTCACTATTCCGCCGTGCTGGGAACGGAGAATGTCGCCACCTTTGAAAAGCAAGCGAAACAATTTACGGCACTCGAATTTTGCGATTTCAAAGTGAAGGTCACGGACAATCTTGAAACTGATCGCCAAAACATTGAGTTCCTCAAGCATCTTCCTATCAAGGGTCTCCGCATACGCCTAGATGCCAACAATCTCTGGAAGACTGCAGCCGAAGTGGTAACCTATCTCAAAAGTCTTGGTTTTCACTTTTTTGCTATCGAAGAACCATTGCAAGTTGGAGACTATGAGGGTTGCCAGCAGATCAGCCAACAGCTTGGCCTGCCTATTATCCTGGATGAAAGCTTTTTGCGAATGGAGCAGTTCAAACATCTGCAGGCCGATCCTCAATCTTGGATCATCAATATCCGTATTTCAAAAATGGGCGGCATTCTCCGATCTTTAGCGATTGCCGCAGAGGCCAAGGCCATGGGCCTTCCCATCATCATCGGTGCGCAAGTGGGTGAAACCAGCATCCTCACTCGAGCGGCGCTCACCCTGGCTAACCACTACCGTGACATTCTCCTGGCTCAGGAAGGGGCCTTCGGAACCTATCTTCTCGAACGCGACATCACCGACACGCCCCTCATGTTCGGAAAATGCGGCAGACTCGACACTCAACCCATCAGTGGCCAGCCCGGTCTTGGGCTCACTCTCGCACAATCAACATAAGCCTTTTTACTTTTCTGCTCCCAAGGATTTTCCTTTCCAGGGCAAAACCCTTCTGTACATTTTGAGAGGGGTTGGCTAGGATGGTGGGCCAATCTGGCAATCCTCAAACATCAAAAATATGAAAAAGAAAATTACGGTATTTATATCCTATGCCCGGGCCAATCGCGATTTGGCGACACGGTTTTTGAAAAAATTCAAAGAGCAGGCTGCCCCGTCCAGGCACTATCACTATGCCTTTTGGCGAGATACCGATATTCTTGTGGGAGAAAAATGGCATGAGGCCATTCTAGAGGCCTTAGCTCAATGTGACGTGGGATTGATGCTGATCAGCCCGGCGTTCTTGGGATCGCAATACATTCAAGATCATGAATTACCAAAATTGTTGAAAAGTGGAGGGAAGTCGATGATTCCAGTTCTGCTGCAACCGATCGATTTGTATCGACATGACCTAAAGGGGTTACAGCGCACACAAATCTTTCGACTGGATCGTCCTCGCTTCGTCTCCCCAAAAGCTTACGGCGAATGTTCCGGTGCCCAGCGTGATCAATTTGCCCTTGAGTTATTTCGCCAAGTCGAAGCTCGCTTAGACAAAATCCTGACCAAGTAAACCCGATTAGAATCCCCCTACTTTGTAAGGCGGGGTTAGGGGAGGTAGAGTTTCATGTTTGAGAAAGGATCATCACTCTCAAAAATTTCTTCTGCTAAACGGTAACCTATAAAAAATATAAGTGAAACCTATGACGGAACCCACGATTACCTGTCCTAGCTGTAAAACTGAGATCAAGCTCACCGAGTCGTTGGCGGCACCGCTGATTGAGACGACCAGGCGCGACTACGAACAACGGCTCGCGCAAAAAGACGTCGAATCGGCCAAGCGCAAAGCGGGCCTTCGTGAGCGTGAAGCGGCTTTATCGAAAGCGAAAGAGGCTCTTGATGAGCAAGTAGCCGAAAGGCTGAAGGTAGAATGCACGCGAATTGTCGCCGAGGAGTCCAAGAAAGCCAAACTCGCGGTTGCCAACGAGGTTGAACAAAAATCCAAGGACTTCCTTGAGCTTCAGGAAATCCTCAAGCAACGCGATGAAAAGCTTGCCGAAGCGCAAAAAGCTCAAGCAGATCTGCTCCGCAAGCAACGTGAGTTGGATGATGCCAAACGCGAACTCGACCTCACCATCGAAAAACGGGTCCAGGCGGGGCTCACGGCCACACGCGAGCAAGCCAAGAAAGAAGCGGAGGACGCGCTCAAATTCAAGGTCATGGAAAAAGAGCAGACCATTTCATCCATGCAAAAACAAATTGAAGAGCTGAAGCGTCGGGCCGAACAGGGTTCCCAGCAACTTCAAGGAGAGGTTCAAGAATTAGAATTGGAAGGTCTTCTCGTTGCCAAATTCCCACTGGATCAAATTCAGCCGGTGGCAAAGGGGGAATATGGAGGGGATGTCCTTCAGCATGTCGCCGGGCCATTCGGCCAAGCTTGCGGCACGATACTCTGGGAGTCGAAGCGCACGAAAAACTGGAGCGATGGCTGGCTCGTGAAATTGCGGGAGGACCAGCGACAGGCCAAAGCGGAACTGGCGGTGATCGTGAGTCAGACGTTACCCAAAGAAGTCGAGACTTTTGATCTGGTGGAGGGAGTCTGGGTCACTCATCCAAAAGAGGCTCTTCCTCTGGCAATGGTGTTGCGGCAAGTTCTAATGGAAGTGGCCGCTGCGAAACAGGCCACCGAGGGCCAACAAACAAAAATGGAAATGGTCTATGACTATTTGATGGGCCCACGGTTTCGTCAGCGAGTTCAGGCTATCGTCGAAGCCTTTAGTACGATGCAAGAAGATCTCGATAAAGAACGCAAAGTCATCACAAAGCAATGGGCTAAGCGAGAGGAACAAATCGGGCGAGTCATGCAAGCAACCGTCGGCATGTACGGCGACCTCCAAGGCATCGCCGGTAAAACCCTCCAAGAAATCGAAGGCCTGGAACTCAAGGCCCTTGATGCACCAATGGCGGACGGGCAAGAAAAACTATTGTGAATTGGTTCTCTTTTCTCGTGACAAGTGTCTTGATCCTGGGGTTCTTCAGTCGGTAAAGGACGTTGTTATTTGCAATTATTTTGAAGCCAGAGGGCAAAGTTCTCTTCGGTGATAGCATTACTCGCCAAGGCCATGATGGCCGCTGTGGCTTCTTCTTCTGGTGCCTTCAACTGGTAGCCATTTCGTTCCAGAAATATCCCGCCAATCACATAGCCTGTGCGCTTATTCCCATCGACAAACGGATGATTTTTAACGATTCCATGTGTATAGGCAGCAGCTAACCGAAAAAGGTTGGATTTTTCGTAAGACCAAAGATTGAGGGGGCGAGCGAGAGCCGATTCCAACAAGGATTCGTCACGGATACCAGGTGCTCCCCCGAATTCAGCGAGGAGCACATCGTGTATGGCCAACACCGATTGGGGGAGAACCCAAACGGGTTCCTTCATTTGGCCAGAGCCCGCAAGGTATTGCGGTAGTGAGCCATGAACGTTTTCCCAATTTTGAGCTGTTTTCCAAATTCGGGATCATAGGGTGTAATTCGGTAGCTGCCATCAGGCGCTTCTGTCAAAAAGACTTTGTCGCCATCTTGCACATTCAGCCGCGACAACACTTCTTTGGGAAGCACCACCCCAAGGGAATTGCCGACTTTACGAACCTTCATGCCCAGCATAGTGTGGACCCTCCTTAAAGTTATAACTTATGTTATAACATGATTGGCCGCCTGACAAGGCTATCACGTGGCCCCCACGTGGAGGTGAAAGAGGAGCCCCAAATGGCTATCCCGAATCAGTCGCATCATACAGCGCGTTTCAAATTTAAATCGAGTCTGACCCCTAAATTTTGAACTGGGGCATGCGGTGATTCACGATAAAATTCTGGTGGTGGATCCATTCGGGCCGGATTGCGTCGTGGTGACCGGCAGT
>JAQBGS010000390.1:0-12658 GCA_032128535.1 Nitrospirota bacterium | reverse complement strand
TTCGGAAAAGCCAGGGGATCCATATAATGTGTTCGCCGGGTGGTGGTATTGTTTTTTAGCCGATGTCATTCATCAGCCCATTGCCAAGGATTTATCCGAAAAAGACTACCATCGCGTCTGTCACATGTTGAGTCATACTGGAATTCGCATGAACCGTTATGACCAATACCAAAAATGGGGTTCAGTCTGCCATCCCGTCTATACGATTCTCCACTTTTCATTGAACTGGGCATGTTGGTACGCCGCATTTTACGGCATCGGGGGCCATGCCCTGGCCACCACTCTATTTGGAAGCGCAGGAATCTGGGCCTTTGGGGTCCGTACATTCAATTACGCGGGTCATGGCAGTGGGAAAGACAAACGTAAAAATGGAATCGATTTTAATCGGGCTGATTTATCGATCAATCAAATATGGCCAGGAGTGATTACCGGCGAATGGCACAACAATCACCACCTCTATCCTAATGGGGCGCGGGCAGGGTTTTTGCCTTATCAATTCGACCCCGCGTGGCTTTTTATTCTGGCTTGTTCAAAAATCGGTGCCGTGAGTACTTATAAAGATTACAAAGCCGAATTCCTAGAAAAGTATTCCCTACCATAATTTATGATAATCCGTTCTAGAGCGTCAGCCTACTTGCATAGCCAACCTAGCGAAAACTGAACCATAACCCAAGAGTGCATAAGGCAAGCACCCATTGCGCAGACATCATATTGTCCTCTCCACGCCTAGACGGAACTAAATCTCAAAGATAGGCAGACCATAGCGAATTCCGAAGTGAGGTCAAGGCAAGACAGTTGCGTTAATCAGGTTCTTCCTGTACCGTTCTAGCTGAATCGACCGTCTCGTTAGACCAAGCCATTCTCCGGCCGTTCTGGCCGGTGTCGTTGCTCAAATCTCCGCAGACCGGCCTCGATAAGGATCCACCAGCCTTAAACAATCATGTTTAAGCAGTAGGTGCTATGCGTCATACCTAACAAGGAATAGCTGTTATGCCCAATCAAAAACGACGAAAAGATCTTCGCAATGTGGCCATTATCGCGCATGTCGATCATGGCAAAACCACCTTGGTCGACGCCCTGCTCAAACAGACCGGCGCCCATGTGTTCAAAGAAGGCGAAGCCGTCATTATGGATTCGAATCCCTTGGAAAAAGAACGTGGGATTACCATTTTTTCAAAAAATGCCTCACTCCTCTATAAAGATACCCGCATCAATCTGGTCGATACTCCGGGCCATGCCGACTTCGGCAGCGAGGTCGAACGGATTCTCCGCATGGTCGACGGGGTGCTGTTGCTCGTGGATGCCTTTGATGGCCCGATGCCTCAAACCAAATTCGTCCTCAAAAAATCATTAGAGCTACATCTCAAGCCCATTGTCGTGATCAACAAGATCGATCGGCCCAGCGCCAGGCCTGAAGAAATTGTCAATCAGACCTTTGATTTGTTTTGTGAACTCAACGCGACCGACGAACAATTAGACTTCCCCATTGTGTACGCATCCGGCAAAGAAGGGCGATCCACGCTGGATCTAATTGATCCCGCCGTCGACATGAAGCCCTTATTGGACACCATCATCCATCGAGTGCTTCCGCCCGTGGCCGATCCTGAGCAACCGTTTCAAATGCTCGTCACCATGTTGGAATATGATTCGTATATCGGTCGGGTGGCCGTTGGACGGATTGTCCATGGCATGGTTGAAGTCGGAAATCAGATCGTCGCCGTCAAGCCAGATGGCAGCGTTTCTCGAGGCAAGGTCACGAAGCTGTTGGCCTATCAAGGACTCACTCGTGTCGAAACCGAATCCGCTCAAGCCGGAGATATTATCTCCCTGGCCGGGCATCCAGACGTTCGGGTGGGAGAAACTCTCGCCTCACCCCAAAACCCCCAAGCCTTACCGACCGTCAATGTTGATGAACCAACTATTTCCATGAACTTCTCCCACAATACCAGTCCCTTGGCTGGAAAAGACGGGGGACGCTTTCTCACGTCGCGACACATTCGAGAACGCCTGGCTCATGAAGGCATGATGAATGTGGGTATCAAAATAGAGGAGGCCGACGGAGGCGAGCGATTTACCGTCTCCGGACGAGGCGAACTCCATTTGTCTATTCTCATCGAGACCATGCGGCGAGAAGGGTTTGAATTGGAAGTGTCCCCGCCCAAAGTCATTTACAAAGAAATTGGAGGCGAAATTCTGGAACCCGTCGAGCTCGTGATCGTTGAGGTGGATCCCGGCTATCAGGGCTCGGTCATCGAAGCCCTCGGCAGCCGGAAAGCCGACATGAAAAACCTGCAAATCAGCGCGGTCGGCACCGTCCGCATGGAATTTCACATTGCGTCCCGTGCTCTTTTAGGGTTTCGCGGCGAATTATTGAGGATGACCAGAGGAAGCGCCGTCATGTCACAGATCTTCCATGAATACCAGCCCTTCAAAGGTGAAGTTCCCCATCGTCAATCCGGAGTCCTCATTTCTCATGGTCCTGGACAAGCCGTGGCCTATGGCCTCTGGGGACTCCAAGACCGAGGAGAAATCTTTCTCCATCCCGGAGACGCTATTTACGAAGGCATGCTGGTTGGGGTCAATAACAAAGGCAACGATCTGGTGGTCAATGCCATTCGGGAGAAAAAACTCACGAATATTCGGGCCTCTGGAACCGATGAAGCCATTCATCTCATTCCGCCACGGGAAATGACTCTCGAATTCGCCCTGGAATTCATCGAAGATGATGAACTAGTCGAAGTGACGCCGAAAAACATTCGACTGCGTAAGCGCTACCTCACCGACAACGAACGCCGCGCCGCCCGCAACCAAGCCAAGCGGGCGTAAACTCGGTTCCCTTCTCATTTTCGTTCCAGTTTCCCCTCTTTTCTGGGAAATAGGACTTTCCTCTTTGGCCTTTTTTACGTATAATTCAGGCCCTACCGAACAGTCGGGACTGGCCCAGGCCTAGGCCTTCCTCCCGACAAAGATCCATTCCATCGTGGAGCAGGCATGAAAAACACTTTTTTTAAGGGACATGGCTTGGGCAACGACTATATTGCCCTGGATCCGGCAAAACTCTCATTCAAATTGACCCCCCGGACCATTCGGGCATTGTGTAATCGCAACTGGGGGATCGGGAGTGATGGAATTTTGGCATTAGTTCCTTCAAAAAAATCAGATTTTGGCCTGCGAATTTTTAATCCAGATGGCAGTGAGGCAGAAAAGTCTGGAAATGGGTTACGCATTTTTGGCTGCTACCTGTACCACACCAAACACACTCGGAAAAAACACTTTACCGTAGAAACTAAAGGTGGGGTGGTCGAGGTTCACCTGGAGCTCAATGGGAATGGCTTGGTTGGAGGAGCGACCGTGGACATGGGTCGTGCAGTCTTCCAACCCATTGCCTTGCCTTGTACGTTACGGGTGCCAGAATTGATTCAACAGCCCGTGAAAGCGGCGGAGCAATCACTTCGGTTTACCGGAGTGAGCGTGGGGAATCCACATTGTGTGGTGTACAAAAAGAGGGACGAACGGTGGACGCGTGAGGATTTACTAGAAATCGGACCAGAGCTTGAAAACCATATCATTTTCCCAAAACGCACCAATGTCCAGCTGGCCGTCCCCACAGGGCCAAAGGCCATTTCCATACTTATTTGGGAACGTGGAGCAGGAGAAACTCAAGCCTCAGGATCATCCGCTTGTGCCGCAGCATGTGCCGGCGTCCGATTAGGCCTAGTCAAAAGTCCGGTTCGCGTGAAAGCCCCGGGCGGCACCTTGGATATTACGGTGGACTCGCAATATAACATCACGATGAAAGGACCGGTGATGGAAGTCGCCCGTGGAGAAATCAGCCCCGCCTTCGTAGATGGCCTGCGTTAAGTAGACATCCATCCCCCACTCCCAGGCCCGTTCTCCGATTTTCTCTCCGCCTTTGGCATTACCTTACAAACCCGCGTAGATAGGCCAAGACATCCAGCATATTCTGGTCGGATCACCCGCCCTTCCAGGAGGGCATGGAAGTTCCCGGCTTTCCCTCTCGAACAATCCTTAATAAATCTTTTTCTGATTTTTGTTGTACCTTCTCAGAGGTAAGGTCAGCCGGACGTGGCGTCAGTTGATCAGCAACCGGGCCATCACCCCGTCCTTGGGCCCCATGACAATTCAGGCAGTTGGTCCGATAAACCGCTTCCCCCTTTTCGGCATTACCCGTGGCCACGTCCGCCAACACCACTCCCCCATTCAATATGACAAACACCGCCCCGATACCCATGATCAAACGCATATTCACGAATTTTCCTTTCATTATGATTTATTCTGGTAACGTTGGAAATTCAAACGGAATGGGTTCTCCGGTCAATGCTTTTAAGAACGCTAGCAAATCAGTCTTTTCTTCCGGCGAAAGCCCAAGTGGTTTCATCAAAGCACTCAACTGTGGGTTAGCATTACCCCCCTTATCATAAAAATCCACCACTTCTTCTAAGGTTTTAAAGGCCCCATCATGCATGTAGGGGGCGCTTTCAATCACACTACGAAGGGTCGGCGTTTTAAAGGCTCGCTTATCTTGTTCACGACGCGTGACATAAAATCGGCCTAAATCTTCTTCCATTGGGCCGACCTGGGGCACTCCGGTGTTATGAAAATGATTATCGGTAAAATTGAAACCATTATGGCAGGCAATACAGCGCCCTTTGCCTTTAAAAACTGCCATACCCCGCTGGGCGGATTGGTCCATGGCTGAGGCATCATCTAACACAAATTTATCAAAGGCCGAATTCGTCGAGATCACCGTGCGTTCGTATGCCGCAATCGCCTCGCCAATTCCCTGAATACTCACCCCGGTCCCAAATGTCGCCTGAAACTGGTCTTGGTACCCTTTGATTTGACTCAGTTTCTTCACCACATTTTCATGGGTTTCGGCCATTTCAATCGGATTGTGGATAGGCCCGATGGCTTGCTCTTCTAACGATCCTGCTCGTCCATCCCAAAATTGAAATAGATTGAATGCGGTGTTATAGACCGTAGGCGCTTGGCGCCCGCCGCGTTTCCCAACCACGCCCACTGAGGTTTGATTCGGATCGGCAAATCCGGCAACGGGATTATGACAAAACGCACAGGAAATGGCGTTGTTTTTTGACAGTCGCCCATCAAAATACAGTTGCTTGCCAAGGGAAATTTTGGCAGCGTAGTTGAGATTGGTCGCTGGTTGAGGAATAGCCGTCGGCAAAGGGCCAATATCTGGAACCATTTGCCCATCAACGGTCATTATATTCGTTGACGCAGCATGGCCCAATTCATGGCCAAACCCAATAGCTCCCATCAATACGAATCCTACGATTCCACCAACCCATGCGCCTGTCCCTACTAAACGTCTTGTATTCATTTCCTCATCTCCTCTTGATCGGGTTGCTGTATTTTTCTGCTTGAATACTAGAATCGAATCCATTAACTCACCAGCCTATTCCTCATGAAATCTACCTTCAACGATTATTCAGTGTACCGCGAAAATCAATGATATGGTATGACCAATCCAATAAATATGACAAGCCTAGCCAGGCAACTTTCTATGAGCTACTGTGCTCTCCTATTCAAGAATTCTTTTCGAAGCATCATCACAATCGGTAGGCCTTTCATTGTAGCCAATGTATGTCCGTAGAACATCTCCCCATATTCAACGTCATTCCTCAATTACAAGAAACACTGCGTGCCCACTCCATTGCTCTCCTGACCGCAGAACCCGGTGCAGGGAAAACCACTCAGGTCCCGTTGGCCCTCATCAACGAACCTTGGCTGGACAATAAAAAGATCATCATGTTGGAACCGCGTCGTTTAGCAGCGCGTGCGGCGGCCACCTACATCGCGCGACTTTTACATGAATCCGTGGGAAAGACGGTTGGGTACCGAACGCGGTTGGATACAAAAATCAGTTCGGCGACAACAATCGAGGTTGTCACGGAAGGCATACTCACCCGCATCCTTCAACATGATCCTTCACTGAATGATTATGGGCTCGTCATCTTTGATGAATTTCATGAACGCAGCCTTCAGGCTGATTTGGGTTTGGCCTTAACCCTCCAGACACAGTCTCTCTTTCGTGAAGACTTGCGTCTCTTGATCATGTCGGCCACGTTGGATGCGCGAACCCTCGTCCACTCACTAAAGCAAGCGCCGGTGGTGACATGCGAAGGGAACATGTTTCCAATTGACACGCGATACATAGGAACATTCGAAAAGAGCACGTTCGCTCAACAAGTCGCCAACACCATTCACCGTCTCTTACGCACTGAGTCTGGCAATCTTTTGGTCTTTTTACCTGGTGCCGGGGAAATTCGACGAGTCGAAGAACACTTGGCGCAAAGCTCCCTCCCTCAGCACGTCCTCATTGCCCCGCTCTATGGAAACCTCCCGCCCAAGGCACAAGACCAGGCCATTCTTTCCGCACCAACTGGGTGGCGAAAGGTTGTTCTGGCGACTAACATTGCGGAAACCAGCTTGACCATTGAGGGCATTCGAATTGTGTTGGATACAGGACTCATGCGAGTGCCTCGGTTCGACGTGCGGAGCGGCATGAGTCGATTGACGACCATTACCATCTCCCAACAATCGGCCGAACAACGCCGTGGCCGCGCAGGACGGCTCGAACCCGGACTATGCGTTCGGTGTTGGTCTGAGGCCACCCAACGAACATTGGCTCCACGCACACCGCCGGAAATTCTGGAGGCCGACCTGACCTCCCTGGCCTTAGAGCTGGCGGTATGGGGTATTCAGGACGAATCGGAACTTATCTGGCTGGACTCGCCACCTGCCGGGGCGTTAGCACAAGCGCGGCAACTCCTTCACTTTCTCGGCGCCCTGGACAGTGAAGGGCGTGTCACAGAACATGGTCGAAAAATGGCTGACCTACCGATTCACCCACGGTTAGCCCACATGATCGTACAAGGAATCTGGATGCGCGTAGGAACACTGGCCTGTGACCTGGCCGCCATGCTCAGCGAGCAAGATATCTTGAAAGGAACGGCTGAACAAGGGCAGGTAGACCTTCGATTTCGAATGGAAGAGTTTCACCACCAAATCAATCGGAACATCGCCTCAGGGGTAATCCAACGAATCTATCACGCGTCGCAAAGCTGGCAGCGCACGCTTGGGATTGGAGGGCGATCCGATCACCCGAAGCGGGGCCATGATGACCTGGGCATCTTACTGGCCCTGGCCTACCCCGACCGCATTGCCCAACGGCAATCCGATGGGAGCCGCCGGTATAAAATGGCCAATGGCCGACTCGCCCGGTTTCACCAACCTCATCCATTAGAACATGACGAGTACCTCGTGATCGCCGATCTAGACGGCGCCCAGCCCATCTCCCGCATGTATCTGGCTGCCCCTATCCTTCGAGACGATCTCGTGAAACATTTCTCTGAACGCTTTCAGACTCAAGAAATGATTACGTGGGATGCAGGAACCCAATCTGTGTTGGCAAACAAGGCGCTGCGGTTAGGCGAACTCATCCTGAAAGAAAGCCGCCTGCACAAACCCGATCCGGAGGTCGTGATGGCAACGCTGCTTGAGGGGATCCGCCACCACGGTATTTCATGTCTGCCCTGGGCTAAGGATCAACGGCATTGGCAGAGTCGAGTACAATTTCTTCGTCGGGTCATGGGACCAGAGGCCGCCTGGCCGGACGTCACGGATGATGTTCTTCTCCAAACGCTTGAAACCTGGCTGGCTCCGTACCTCACTGACATCACCAGCTTGTCGCAGATACAACGAGTAGACCTGACCTGGCCGCTACAAGCCCTTCTCTCCGCTGAACAACGGCGAGCGTTCGAGTCTCTGGCTCCAACGCATCTCTCAGTCCCGACCGGTTCTCGCATTGCCTTGGATTACGATTCCGGAGAAATCCCCATCCTGGCCGTCCGCCTACAGGAAGTTTTTGGGATGACAGAAACGCCTACCGTGGCCAATGGACAAATCCCTGTCCTCATTCATTTGCTCTCGCCGGCCAGGCACCCCGTTCAAGTCACTCAGGATCTCAAGAGTTTTTGGAAGATCGGATACCCTGAAGTCAAAAAAGAACTCAAGGGCCGCTACTCAAAACACTATTGGCCTGAGGATCCGCTTCAAGCCTCTCCCACCCGTGGCATCAAGAAACGCGTCTAACCATTTCGCTTTCAAGGTAGTGAGGATAAAAAGGAGGGAAGCGTGACTAACCTAATCGTGGTCTTTTTTTCTTGATAAACACTGGCTTAAATGCTGAAACTCATTCTCACAAAAGAAAGCTATCCGGGCGGATTCATTTGCCTACCCTTCAATCCTGTATAGCAGGTCAGATCAACAAGGCATACAGAACGCTCGTCGCTCTACCTGTCTCCAGATTACTCCTTCCCCTACTTCGAATCGCCCTCACGTCATGCAGTCTGATATGGTGACCTGACAGGCAAAATTTCATTTGCCGAAAACGTTGTTTGTTTTGCCTCCTGCTCCCGTGGAAGGAAAACCTCTTGATGGATCATTTTAAGATTGGTCATCCTCTTCGCTCATTCTGGCTGCACCTTTTATCCGTAATATGCCTCCTCTGTTTTCCTGCATTCGCGGCCGAACCCATTGACGGGTTCCGAGACCTCAAATTTGGCATGACTCCACAAGAGGTTCAGACACTGCCGAACTGCTCAACTTCTCAGGAATGTCTCTATGAACTGTCCAATAAAAATCGCTACCTTCAACTCACTTATATCCAAGATGATTCGGCTGCTGGTTCGAATTCCACCACCACCCCACGACTCGCGAAAATTACCATCGACATGGGTCAATATTCGGAAGGTTCCTACCATCAGCTCCAGGTGATGATGGGAAACAGCTATCGCCTCACTCATGACTTCACAGACGAAACGATGAACGCATTTCTGGCAAACGAATTACACGTCCTGCAGGCAGGCTATGAGGATGGGCACGTCGTCTTGGCAGTCGTTCGTCGAGAATTCGGAAATATGACCATCAAAGTCACGTATCAAAACACCCCACTAGCTATGGAATTCATTCGGCAAAGACCCACTCCTCCCATAGGCACCCCTTAAGACAGCAGGTCTTCTATGATGGGTGTTGCGAATAACCGATCCGGAATGTGTTTGCCCAATAAGATGTCTTAGCAAGCTTCTCTTGGCAAAGCAGCCAGCTTCGGGATAAGCAAACGAGGATGTAATTTCCTGCCTCCAATAAACATGGAAAGCGGGAGCACCACGATCCCCGCCTGGCGTTGTTGATGCATGAGCCGACGCCAACATCGACGACACAAATCATGATCCTTCATCGAGACAGCCCTGCCCAATTTACTGGAATGTGGATTGCGTCTGGGAGACACTAAAACTTTTACTTCCCCTCCACAATCTGCACATTGTCCGATACCGTACTGACCCGCTTTTCCAGTTTTCGGAAGACTTAACCGAATGCCTTCAAATATGCTTTTTCGTTTCGGATTCCGTCGGAATTCAGGCTGAACGACAGATTCAGTAGATTCCAACCTCAGGAGTCGTCTCATGGTATCTCTCCTTGAAATGTTTGAGCGATGGGGGTTATCCGCTCAAATCAGCAAAGGATATGCCTAGGCCAACAGGCGGGGAGCCAGAAGTGTTGCCTTACCAGGAAAAAATGAAAAATCGTCGAAGAATTGGGAGAGTCGAGGGACGTGACTCAAAAATTGTGGCTTCCTTGGCAGGATCGATCACGTGTCCCTGCCCTCAAACTTTTGACAGGGTGTAGGGCCCACTGACAGAAGAGAAGACGATGTGAACCATCTCTTTGTGCTTGGCTAGTAAAACCTTTCCATTCTCAGGCCAAAAAGATTGGTGGTTAAACCGGTACCCTCTCCGGGGCCGATTCATTCAGAATGAGCCAATACAATCCCAGATTTTGAACAGCCTGAGAAAACTCCTGAAAGTCCACCGGTTTCCGCACATAGCTATTGGCCCCTAATTGGTAGCTTTTAACGATATCCTGTTCTTCTTTGGAAGAGGTGAGCACGACAACCGGCAGAAACTTTGTTCGATCATCGGCACGCAACCGTCGCAAAACTTCCAACCCATCAATCTTTGGTAGCTTAAGATCTAACAAAATGATCTGCGGCATGATGTTCATATCCCGTCCGGCATGGGCTCCCGTCCCGAATAAATATTCCAAAGCCTCAACGCCATCACGCGCAACCACAACTTCATTCATAATATTGTTTTTCTTTAACGCACGCATGGTCAGCTCTTCATCATCTGGATGATCTTCTACTAAAAGAATGTGTTTGTGTGTCATACTTTCCTCCTTGGATTTGACTATTTTGGTTATAACGTAAAATGAAACGTCGCACCCTTATCAACAACACCCTCTGGCCAAATTTGCCCGCCATGACGCTGAATAATGCGATGAACCGTAGCCAACCCAACACCCACGCCTGGAAATTCCGTATAGGCATGCAAGCGTTGAAATGCACCAAATAATTTATGGGCGTAGGTCATATCAAAGCCTGCGCCATTATCTTTCACAAAAAAGGCTGCCTGCCCTTTGTATTGTCCATGGCCGAATTCAATGCGCGGATTTGGCTGCTGCCGAGTAAACTTCCATGCATTGCCTAGCAGATTCTCTAAAACTGCTCGGATCAATTGTGGGTCAGCTGTCGCCAACAAATTCTTGGCGACAACACATTCCACCTCTCGGTCCGGTTCCACTTTCTGGAGATCCTCCAAAATGCTTTTCACCATCGCGCTCATGTCGAATGTCTGAGAATGAATTTCTGCTCGCGTCAGTCGAGCTAAATTCAACATGGCATCGATAAGCTGGGACATGCGTTGACTTGCTGCCCGAACCCTATTCAAATAACTTCGCCCAGCGTCATCCAATTTCTCGTCATAGTCCTCCAGCACGGCCTGACTAAATCCATCAATCCCACGCAACGGCGCCCGAAGATCATGGGATACGGAATAACTGAAGGCCTCCAATTCTTTGTTGCTGGCCTCCAACTGCGCCGAGCGTTGAACGAGTTGTGCATTAAGGCTACGAATATCATCCTCTGCTCGCTTTCGTTCTGCCACCTCCCGAATCAGCTCTGCATTCGACGCAGCCAATTTTCCTGTTCGTTCCTGTACACGTTTTTCTAAATTATCTCTGGCTTGGCGAATGGTTTCTTCTGCTAATTTTCGTTCAGATATTTCTATTTCCAGTTGTCGATTTGAGTTATTCAAAGCGGCCGTCCGATGCCGAACTTGGTTTTCTAATTCCCCGGATACTCCACGTAGCTTCAAGACCACTAATCCGAACCCCCCCAACCACAACAAGACTAAGACACCCATCATTCCATAAGAATCTACCCAACCCATGCCGGCCATAATCTCCAGCGAATTCAGAGGGTAGACGATTTCCACTATTCCCCCCACTTGTCCGGCTTGCCAATCACGCTTTGGACTATCCACGTTCTCGTTATGGCAATTCACACATTCCTGCTGCATACGGCTGGCCGTGGCAAAGCGCAGTGATTGACGACCATCAACCTTTTTGACCTGATAAAAAGACTGTTCAGGATGTTGATTTAAATATTCCCAGGCCTCACGTTGAAACGGATCCATCAACTGACCAAGATCTCCTTCTTGAGGAAACGGATACTCACTCCACAGACGCACGCGCTCCCCTGGCTTCCCCGAGAACAATTGACCACCCAAATTCAAACTTAATAAATCCGGCAAAGGAATGGCTCCTGTTGCCTTTCGATAGGGTTCCGAATCCTTGATCCCTAGGGCATGTAGCCGCTCAATGACTTCGATCGCATACCCTTCCCGCCTATCGCTTGACTGCCTGGAATGAGTGTCAGCACCTCGAAGGGCAATGGTTGCGACCATTTGGGTTTTCAACTGTGAAATATGTAAATAAATGAAGAGCAAACAGAGCCCAAACAGTAAACTGAGAACGAGAATGATATGTTTATGGAGGACGGCTAACCCTCCCACAGCCTTTTCGAAACATTTTTTCCAAAGGCCGAATGTTTGTAACGGCACTTCTTTGTTAAGCGTCAAATCGGCCACAAATTTCCATCCTTACTTTCTGCAACTCAACAATCAAACGATATCCTTGAACAAAGCAGTCCCCTGATCAACATTATCGGACAATTTCTGATAGAAATTTAGCATTCGCTGCATGAAACAACTTGAATTAATTGGGTGATATCTCATGGAATATCTATAAAATTCTTGAAATTAGCTGATTGTTTTCAAGAAAAACGGGTACCAAGGTTGACCGTTTACCGACCGCAATCGACAGCCATCTTATTACAGGCTCTAAACTTTGAAACGTAATTTACCCCTTTGAAACTACGCCGAGGTTGAATACAGCAAAGGAAGTCCTCAATAAGTGTCAGTCTGTATATTGGGAAACCTACCTATTGAAACAACAGACCAAGTACTACACGATCATTTTGGCTCACAGGAATGGTATTTCAGCCAATATCATTGCAGATCGATTGACCGGGCGGTCTCAAGGGTTTGAGTTTATAGAAATGCCCAATCAAGAGGAGGCTTAACAAACGATCAATACCCTACGTGGGACGGATTTGAAAGGCAGGATTTTGGTGATGAACGAGGCCAGACCACTTAAAGAGAAACGACCGTTCAAGTCGCACTCACCTCGCACCGATTCTGGCGGATACCCTCAA
>JAQBGS010000389.1:0-11824 GCA_032128535.1 Nitrospirota bacterium | reverse complement strand
AGCAGGGTATAAAGCCTTGTTTAATTTGGCAGCAGACTCTATCTTTGTGGTCGATCTTGCCGGACAAGTCGTTGATGGCAATGCCCGCGCACGTGATATTTTAGGCTATGCCTCTTCTGATTTGGTGGGTGAATCGTTTGTGAAGGTGGTCTCGCCAGACTTCCAGGAGATAAGCCACATGTTGTTGGGACGGGTGAGTCACGGTGAGCCAACTGTGCCGACCACAGAAATTGAAACCGTTGATCGCTATGGCGTCAAAAGGTCTATGGAAATGGATCTGGTTAGAATTGATATGGGCCCACGATCATCTATTATGGTGCAAATGCGGGATATTACGGAGCACAAAAAACTGGAAGTCACCCTGCAGCGCTATAACGAAGCTTTAGAAGAAAAGGTGGTCGAACGGACACGCGAGATCGAACAGGCGAAGGTGTATATTGAGAGTTTATTAGAAAATGCCAATGACGTCATTTATACTTTAGATGTTGACTTGCGGTTCACGTACGTAAACGGCAAAGTGGAGGCCTGGGGTTATACAAAAGATGACTTGATCGGTAAGCCATATCTGTCTCTCCTGTCTAAACGGTTTCGGAGCCGATATTTGCAAGAAACGTTGGATATGGGTGAAAAGCAAGTCTATGAAGTGGAGATAGTGAGCGGGCACGGAGAATTGCGATCAGTACTTGTGAGCGTGGCTCCGCTGTTAAATGACGCGGGGGGGCAACAGGGTGTCTTAGGCATTGCCCGGGATATTACCGAACGCAAGCAGTTGGAACAGCAGGTTCAAAATTCTGAACGGCTGGCCTCGATTGGCCAACTCGCTGCTGGTGTTGCCCATGAAATCAACAATCCCTTAGGCGGGATATTGAATTGTCTGTACAATATCCGAAAGGGGACGCTGACGCCTGAGCGCTCCCAAGAATATCTACATTTTATGGAAGATGGCCTGCAGCGAGTGCAACGCATTGTGCGGCAGCTGTTGGATTTTTCTCAGCAACGCGAGTTAGAACTGGCCTTAGCCGATCTGCATCTCATTCTGGATCGTGTGGTGGTGTTAACCGAGCATGTGTTTGTTGAGCGGCATGCGGTTCTGAGGAAACAGTATGACGAGAACCTCCCACAATTACTGGTTGATGGCGCGATGATTGAGCAGGTGATTATGAATCTCGTGCTGAATGCGGTGCAGTCGCTTCAAAAGGGAGGATACGTGAGCCTTGAGACACGAAAGCATGATGATATCTGTGAAATTATTGTCGAAGATAATGGTTGTGGAATTGCTTCTAATGTGCGTCCTCATATTTTTGATCCATTCTTTACGACAAAAGGAACTGGAGAGGGGACAGGGTTGGGCTTGTCAGTGAGTTTGGGAATTGTGCAACGGCATGGCGGTGAAATGTTGGTGGAGAGTGAGGAAGGGCAAGGGACGCGGTTTACGGTTCGTTTGCCCTTTGTTCGATCACGGATGCCTTCCATGATCAAGGTGGGTTCATGAATCAGGGTTCAATCCTCATCATTGATGATGAACCACTCATGCGAGTGTCCATGGTGGACGCGCTCTCGGCGGTCGGCTATGAGGTTCAGGAGGCCAGTACAGGCTTGGAAGGGTTGGATCGATTGCAGGCAACAGAATTTAATCTGGTCATTACTGATTTGCGATTGCCAGGCGCGGATGGGCTTCAAATTGTCTCAAAATGCAAAGAGCAATGGCCCAAGACCGAAGTCATTGTGATCACCGCCCATGGTTCGGTCGATACGGCGGTTCATGCCATGAAAGGCGGGGCCTACGATTATATTACGAAACCCTTTTCGATGGATGAATTATTATTGAGCGTGGAGCGTGTCTGTGGAATGGTTGCCCTACGTGAAGAAAATCGGGTGTTGCGAGAAGAATTAGAACATAAATTCAGTTTTCAAGGAATCATCGGGAAAAACGACCGGATGCGTCAGGTGTTGGAAAAGATCAAGCTTGTCTCCAATACCGATTCGACGGTGTTAATCGTGGGAGAAAGTGGAACAGGAAAAGAATTGGTTGCGAATGCCATTCATGCGAATAGCGCCAGACACCAGCATGCGCTCATTAAAGTCAGTTGTGCCGCGCTTCCTGAAACATTGTTGGAGGCCGAATTATTTGGTCATGAAAAAGGCGCCTTTACCGGGGCGCTTCGACAGCGCCGTGGACGATTTGAATTGGCCCACCAGGGGACGCTATTTTTGGATGAGATAGGAGAAATTTCCCCTGTTGTCCAGATAAAATTACTGCGGGTTTTGCAGGAGCGTCAGTTCGAAAGAGTAGGCGGGAATGAGACGATCGAAGCCGATGTGCGGTTGGTCTGTGCGACGCAAAAGGATCTGAAGAAAGAAGTCGAGCAGGGACGATTTCGTGAGGATTTGTATTACCGGCTCAATGTGGTGCCAGTTCAGCTGCCCCCGCTTCGGGAGCGGCGTGAAGATATTTTGACGCTGGCCCAACATTTTTTGCAGACCATGGCTACCAGAAATCAACAGAAAAGCCAGACGTTATCTCGTCAAGCTCGGGAGGTCTTGTTTCGATATGGATTCCCGGGGAATGTGCGGGAATTAGAAAATACCATTGAGCGGGCCGTCGCATTGGCACAACAGTCTGAAGAAATTCAAGTGGTGGATCTGTGTGGGCAAAGCCGATGTCCTTATTCAGGAGGAGAGCCGCAAAAGGATTGCGGGTTTTGTGGAGAGCAGGATAGAAGAAATCGTACGAAAAGTGGAACAGTGGAAACGTTAGTGGCGGCTCGTGAGCAATTTGAGCGCGCCCACATTCTCGAAATCCTTCAGCGAACCGGGTGGAGCCGAACGACCGCTGCTCAAGTGTTGGGTTTGTCCCGAAAGGGCCTTTGGGAAAAATGTAAACGCTATGACATTGTTCGATCTGGAGAGGGCGCCAGCCCTGACCGAGAGGATGCTCATGAAGAATGAATGAATCTGAGCGTTTTTTCTCCGATACGGAGTCTTACTCCACACCCTCCCATAGCGTAATAATCCGGTCATCCCCAGCGGTGGCAAGATATTTCCCGTCTGTTGATAGCGCGATTCCTCTTACAGGTCCCTTATGTGACTTGATGGTCCGAAATTGTCGTCCATTCTCGATATCCCACATTTTCACCGTCCCATCATCGCTGGCGCTGATCAGGACCTTCCCATCCTGAGTGACGATAAGATTTCTCACCCATTCGGAATGTCCTTTCAAAGTGCGTCGTTCTTCGAGGTTAGGCATATCCCAAAATTTAATCGTGCAATCTCGGCTGCTGGAAATCATGGTCGAGCCATCCGGGGTAAAGGTGAGGGCTCCAATCCAATACTGCATGGGTTTTTGAAAGTACCCAGCGTCATCCACATAGAATCCTCGTTTTTCAGTTTCTTCGTCGTCCTCGTCATCTCGCCAGTGGCCGTTCATGGAAATGGTTTCTTCGCCACTAGGTAGCACTTCATACATTTTGATTTTCCCGATATCACTTCCGGCCACAAGATGGAGGCCATCTGGAGAAAATGCCGTACAGACGCTCCAATTGTGGTCGTATTGGTCTTTCCCTAAGAGGGACATGAGTTCGGTGCCTGTGGTGACTTCCCAGATCTTGATATCTTTATTTTGGCCGCAACGGGCGAGCATTAAGCCATCAGGAGAAAATGAAATACTTGTGACGGCATGATCGTATCGAGTAAAGAGCAAGCGAAGCGATTCCCCAGTTTGAGGATTCCATAAACGAATCGTTCGATCCTCACTGCCCGTGGCCAGCATTTGACCATCAGGGCTATACAGTACTTGTCGGACCACGGCCGTATGGCCACGAAGGGATCGAAGTAGCCGGCCGGTTTCAATATCCCAGAGACGAATAAATCGGTCATTGCCTCCACTAGCAAGAGTGAGTCCATCGGGGGAAAATGCGACCGACCAAATTGCTTGTGAATGTCCTCGGAAGGACTTCAGTTCCTTAATGTTGCTTTTCCAATAGGGCAAAGAATCCAGGATTGGCGCCGGTTCCATCCCAGTTTGTGGACCACCCATCTGCGGGGTAAAGGTATCGGAGCTCGTTGTCTGTGTCATGAAGGTCCTCGTTTCGTAGGCTAATGATCAATACATTGGGTCGGCGTCATTACCGTTTATAATAGAGAGAGATGCGCTTCCCTTGCCAAATAGGAAAACCCATTTCTATAATCTATTCATCTTGATACTAATCGCCGCTTTTAAAGGGAGTCAAGACGCATCTGTCTGTGGTTATTCACGTATTCCTAAGGATTCATCGCCATCACTAGTGTTTTTGGTGATGAGAACGTACACGGAGGCTAGTTCATGGAAATCCGCTTTCAGCCCGCTCTGCTTCAGGAAGTGATCGACTCGTTTGCTGAGAAGACTGAACGTGAGGGCGATCCAACCTATTACAATGAGTTTCATGAATTGGCTGATCCGATTTATGAGAAGTTTGCGCTTGATGATCGTGAGCCGGAGTTTAAGCGCCTCTATCAACATTTATTCGCAAAATGGGGGTTTGCTGACATTCTTCGAGATGGATTCGATGATTTCCCCGCCCTTCGAGACAAAACGGGGATTGTCCTGGTGCGTGGGGTATTGAAGGAAGATCAAGAAGGCGTGGATGTCCTTCGAAAATGGGGTGTGGTGGAAGAAAAGCTGGCGCGAGAATTTGAAGAGGCGGGCAAAAAAGGCGTGGGCATCAAATTGGTCCCCCGTCGATTCTATGATCCCGCGATCCCTCGATATTTACGTCATGAACTCACGCATATTTCAGATATGCTTGATGAGGATTTTGGGTATGATCCTGATACAAAAGTGGGATTAAATCCTGGTGAGGAACATTTGATCTTGAATCGCTATCGTGTGTTGTGGAGTTTGCATGTGGATAGTCGAATTGCTCGATCTGGGAAAGAACCCATGTTCTCCCGAGAATATCGATTTCGAGAATTTCGTTCCTGGTATCGAAAGATTCTCCCTGGTCAAGTGGAGTCGGTGTTTGAAGGTATTTGGCAAGCGGATTATCTTACGCATGCTGAGCTTGTGGAAATGGCCTCGGATACGACTCGAGTGATTGAGCGGGCCGTGGAATTTGAAGAAAGTGAAGTGCCAGATGTTCCGACCAAACCCATGTTGCTCCCTGGGTTTCCTTGCCCGCTCTGTCGTTTTCCAACCTATACCTGGGTAGAAAATATGGAAGAGACGCTAGAAGGGTTTATTTTAGATTTTATTCGCGAAAATCATCCAGGCTGGGATGTTGAATATGGAGCCTGTGACCGATGTGTGGAAGTGTATAAATTGCGGGCGTCCGGCGTAGTCTAGACTTTTTTTATGACACCATCTGAATCATCATCTGATAATACGGCAAGCGATCAGGCACTGGGAAGGCGAAACTTTCTTCGTCATTCCGTGGTGTCACTTGGGGCCACGTTCCAAGAGTTTGTCAAACATCGTGATGCGCCTTCTGCAGAGGAGCCGCCGAAAGTAAAAGTCCTAGAAAAGCCCGGATGGCTTCGACCACCTGGAGCTGTACCGGAAGACCTCTTTTTAGAGCGTTGTACGAAATGCGGGGATTGTATTGCTGCCTGTCCTCATGACGCGATTGAGTCATTGCTGGTTCAGGAAACCCCGGGTATTTATCCAGGAGAAACTCCCTGTCAATTGTGTGAGGACTTCCCTTGCATTCTTGCCTGTGAAACTGAAGCCTTGATGCCCCTCCATAACCTCTATGACGTTCGAATGGGGGTAGCTAAGGTTTCTCGAAACGTTTGTACCGCCGGTAATGGGTGCAATGCCTGTGTGTCAAAGTGCCCTACCGGGGCGATTTCCATGGATTTTGGAGCGTTTCTCGTGGCGGTTGATGAAAGCCTTTGTGTTGGGTGTGGTGTTTGTCAATATATATGTGGAACAGTGAATGATCGTGCAGCCATTCGGGTGACGCCACGTGTGGTGCCAGTCACCTCTGAAAGAGACAGGGCTGAGTTATTTTGAGCTGCTCATAAGTTAAAATACGTAATGCCTGTGAATATTCTGTGGTCATTAGAATTAGGAATATTAAGATGGTAAGGCCTTGATTCATTGAATAATCTTGTTGAAAAAAGACCCGTAGAATGTTCTGCCAAATTATGGAAGGAGAGTACTCATTTGGATGCTATTCATAGCTTGACTTCATAGGTCTGTTGTCCTATCATCTGGTCCCATTTTCGTGAATAATAATTGGGATATTAATCGGAATTTATAAAAGAACCAGAATTAAGAAATTTTTTAATTTGTTAGGTGACTTATATGGCAACCGTGGTTAAGGAAAAGAAAAATATCAGTGCAAATGGATCGTCACGAAGCGACGATCAAAAAGTAGTGAAAATTTCTCCCAAAGATGCTCCGGCTGTTGACCGTGCCCTTTGCCGAAGCAAACTATATCTTCTGGTTTCTTGGGGGTATCTGTATCCCGAAGATGATGAATTTTTGGATTATCTTCAAAGTGGAGAATTTGTCGAGGATGGGCGGACAGCATTAGAAGGTTTACGCAAAGAACTCAAGAACATCGGTGGGCAAGAAACCGAAGATCGTCTACAGGCAGTCGCTGCGCATTTTGATTCTATTGAAGAATGGATTTCTTCCGAAGGGGAAAATTGGAACATTCAAGATTTGCGTGATGAGCACCGCCGAGTGTTTAGTAATGTGATTGCCTTAGACTGCCCCCCCTACGAAACGTTGTTTGGAAACGATCATGTGTTTGGTCAATCCTATGTTATGGGGGATATTGCTGGTTTCTATAGTGCGTTTGGTCTTCAGCTATCACCAGACATTCATGAACGGTTGGATCATTTGAGTGTCGAGTTAGAATTCATGCATTACTTGTCCTATAAAGAGTCTTATGCCATTCTTCACGATGGTGCAGAAAAGCTGAAAACGGTTATTGAAGCGGAGAAAAAATTTGTCAAAGAACATATCGGTCGGTGGGTCCCATTATTTTCTGGGATGTTAAAGCGGAAGGCGGATTACGGTTTTTATAAAATTTTAGCTGATTTCACCACAGACTGGATGGCCTTCGACATTGCCTTCCTTGGTGTGACGCCTCAACCTTATTCAGAAACAGATTACCGCCCTGCGTCTTATATGAACCCTGAAGGCCAAACCTTTGAATGCGGTGCCCAAGATAAAGGGAACGAATTAAGTTTGCTGATGAACGAAGTCGGTGCAGATGCTTTTATCGAAAAAGAAAGTGGTGGATCTGAGCCTTCTGGAAATGCCTAATTAATTTGATTTGGATATTTGAATTTGTTTAACAGGTTTCAAGAGACAGGTTGTTAGCAGTCCTTTCGGTTTTAATCTTTTATCAAAGGAGGATGCGTCATTATGAGATTGGTGCAGACGCGTAACAAACGACTGGTGTTTGGCGTTCTTCTATCTGTCCTGGTGGTATGCGTAGGCTTGACCCTTGGTCAGATTCCCCTGGCTGTCTCGCAACCGGTTACCATTCCGGTTGGCAAAATTTCCGGCCCAATCCCAATGGATGCGGCCAACCCCGTGTGGGAGTCCGTTCCGGGAATCGTCGCCCCTTTAAGTGGGCAAACGATCACCACTCCTATGCACCCCAACATTTCCGTCAAAACCGTCATGATCAAAATGGCCACTAACGGCACTGAGATTGGCGTGTGGGCGAATTGGGGAGATCAAACTCTGAATAACACTACCATTGGTCCTCAAGATTTCCGGGATCAAGTGGCGGTGCAATTCCCAGTGCAAACAGCTGGAGCGCCACCGTTCCAATGTATGGGCCAATCTGGCGGAACCGTGAATATTTGGCGGTGGAACGCAGAATGGCAAAAAGACTTGGGTCGTGGCGTTGCTGGAATGTGGGATGTGGACAACCAATATCCCTCGATTGCTTGGGATTATTATTATGAAGAGCCAGCTGGTGGCGTGACCTATCCAGACCGGATTGGACGGAGCTTAGGGCCATTCAACCCCGGTATTTGGTCAGGAAACATCATGTCAGATCCAGACATGCGGAAAGGTTCTGTGGAAGATTTAAATGCCAATGGTTTTAGCACCTTGACCACACAAGCTTCACAGGATGTTGTGGGGAATGGGCTGTGGGAACCATATGGCGCGTTAAAGGGTGGTTGCTGTAGTGGACCAACCTGGCGTGTGGTGATGAAGCGGAGCTTGGCGACCAATGATCCTAATGATGTTCAGTTCAAAGCCGGTGCGAGCTTCCCAGTGGCATTCGCCGTGTGGGATGGTTCGAACGTTGAACGGAATGGCATGAAGGGCATTTCGACCTGGTTTACTGCTCAGATGCCATAATTGCATTGTAGTTTGCTTGAATCAGAGTCTTTCTAACTAGCGAGGACTCTCAATAAAAAAGAAGCCTCCGGTAATTCGCCTCTTTTAATGGGGTAGGTTACCGGGGGTTTTTTTTTCCTTTTTTTACTGTTGGAGGAATCCTTACGTTTGTATCCTGGAAGTTGTAGAGTAGCTGGGTTGTCTAGAGTTTCCTTCGATTGTTCGTCCAGTAGAAGATTGCTGTAGTTGCGTTGAGAAGAATCAGACGTGTATAAATTTATAGCACTCTGTAAGGCTTAGTCTTTTTATCTTCCCTACCTAAAAGATTGGGAGCTGCGCTGTGAATATTTCTCTTCTATTTCCACCAAGCTGGCATCCATCTCAGCCATACCTGAGTATTCCTTGTCTTTCGGCCTTTCTGGAACAATCTGGTGTCCCGGTTCAGGAGCAACGGGATCTCAATATTGAATTACTGGATCGAATGTTAACGAAAAGTTTCGGGCTAGATATTCATCAACAACTTGTTGATTTGGTCAAAAAACTCGAACAGTCCGTTGACGGAGAGATCGGGCCGGGGAGTAAAGAACATTATGCCAAAGCTGTTGAGTCTTTAGACCGGTTTCCTCATTTAATTGATGAAGTGGAGCGGGCCAAAGCGACCCTACGAGGGCAAGAATTTTTTGATGAAGAGCGGTATCGAGAATCCCTCTTTGTGATTGATCGATGGTTAGACGTGGTCTCTTCTCTTTATTTCCCAACGAGAATGACGGTGGTTGATAACCAACTTTCCTACTCGATCTATTCTTCACGGGATATTATTAAAGCAATTCATGATGAAGCCCAAAATCCGTATCTTGACCTGTATCGAAGATTCTTTTTGCCTGGTTTTACAAAAAATACTCCTGATTTTGTTGGCGTTTCGATTACGGCCACTTCCCAGATTATCCCCGGGTTAACTCTCTGCCAGTTGATCAAAGAACAATTTCCGCAGGTTCATGTCACTGTTGGCGGAAGTATTTTTACGCGATTGGTGGATAATCTTCGTCGCTGCGATCGGTTATTTGAAATCACAGATGATTTCATCGTATTTGAAGGGGAAACCGCGCTCTTAGAAATGATTCATCAATTAGAAGGCCGAAAAGACTTTAGCAAAGTTCCCAATCTCATCTGGCGGCAAAATGGAAAAATTACCGTGAATCAGCCTTTTTATTCGGAAAATCTGACGGAGCATCCAGCTCCTAATTATAAAGGATTTCCGTTAGACCAATATTTGGCTCCCTACACTGTTTTGCCTGTTCAATTTTCACGAGGGTGTTATTACAAGGATTGTGCCTTTTGCGCATTGACATTGGATCATCAGAATTTCCGACAAAAAGACCCGGTGAAGGTAGTGGATGAATTGGAAGCGTTGTCCAAATTACATGACACGCCATACTTTTTCTTTACGGACGAATGTCTGGCTCTTTCTCCGACCAAACGATTGTGTAAAGAATTGATCAAGCGAGGGTTAGACTTACAATGGACTGCTGAGTTTCGATTCGAAAAAAATCTGTCTCGCGAGCTTTTGAGTTCCTTGCGGGAGGCTGGCTGTCAGAAAATTGTCTTTGGGTTGGAGACCTATAACGCGCGGCTAATGGACTTTATGGTCAAAGGGATTACCCAGGAGAATGTGGCCAGGATTTGTTCTGATTGTGTAGACATTGGGATTGCTGTCCATTGTTATGTGATTGTCGGGTTCCCAACCGAAACGGAGGAAGAATCACTGGAGACGATGAACTTTATTGTGAACAACACCAAGCTCAATACCTCCTATGGATTTTCATGCCAGCCGTGTCTGTTTGATTTGGAAAAAGAGGCGCCGATTATGAGTGATCCTGGAGCCTATGGCGTTCAGCGAATTATGCGCCCGGCCTCAGAAGATTTAAGCCTTGGGTTCTTTTACGAGGTGAAATCAGGGATGACACCGGATCAGGCTGAAAAAGTCTATCAATACGTCTATGAGAAGATTAGTGAAGTCGTCTGTGAACTTCCGTTTAATTATTCCATGGCAGATGGTCTGTTATACATTGCGCGTCACAATAAAGAACGAGAAGCGCAGCTCTCGGGGGTATAAGCCATGTCTTCATTCGCGTGTAGTGGCAACCAAGAGAAACGGCTTGCTGATGATTCAAAGGGCTCCATATGATTGCAGTCACAGAAAAAATTTCAGATAAATTAGAGAATCCTGGCCTGCTGTTTGAGTGGGGTCTCAAGAGTCTGCTCTTCGCGGCCTTTTTTGAGTTGGTGTTGTATCGCTTGGTTTCTCGCTTGGGAATGCATCTCGGGAAACTGGCAGAAAAATATGAGGCGGTACGAATTGGATTTCGAACCTTGTCGTCTTTAGGATTTGTTTTGTTAAATATGACGGCGATTCTCGTTTTTCTCATTTTGGGTATTTTGCTTATACAAAAAATGCGGACCAAGCTGTGGGTTGGCCAGTGGGACAAAGTAGTCATTCCTTTGGTTGCCCTCCTCGTGGCGTGCACAGTGGGGTATTTATTTTTCCCACCGGCCATGCTGGGGTCGGTCGTCTACAATATCTTGGCATTTGGCATTCTGGTCTTTCTCCTGGTGGAATATTGGGGGACCCATCGCTTGTGGAGTCAGCGGCTTATGGTGGGCACCTTTTTCCTGGGAATTACGGGATGGCTCTATTATCAAACCATGTCCACCTCCTATGGGTTGTTGAATATTCTAGATGTGCCGCCATTGGTTCATGAAGTGAACCGGTTAGGGGAGGCTCTGATGGTCTTATCGAGTATTTTAGTCTTTTGGGCCTATGGCAGTACTTCATTCGTCACCAAGAATAAATCACAACGAAAATGGGGACTAACCCTCTTAATCAGTGGGGGAGGCGTCTTTCTCCTGCTGTTATTCATGGACTATTTCCTCTCCCTTTGGAGTCCTGCAACGGCCCTGGAAGTGCGAAAGGCTGGTGAAGGCATCGGATGGATTTTTCAAATGGGGATGGGGTATACCTTTTACCTTCCCTTTGCCTTTTATGTGGCAGGGTTTACCTGTTGGGCCTATACCGTCATTAAATTGGTCCTAATTGGGCGGCTGGCAGGCTATGGCCTGGGTTTGATGTTTATGGCCGGGTATGCCCTCCAATTGTCGCATTTGACCTTGATGGTAGTGCTTGGGTTAATGTTATTAAACATCGATAAACGAGGGAGCTTAGGGCGACTTCGCAAGAAAATTCATGACGAACCTCTCTATCAACCAATTCGACCCGTATACGGGGAACAAACACCGTAGTTAGGAAATCGCAATGGAAGAACAATCTGCTGGAATTCAAACGATGGACGCACAATCTGGCGATGTCGCCTCTGAAGAACGGGCATTAACCGTTGATGAGGAAATTGCCGAGCTTGAAAAACTCTTGGGTGAAGAGCCCGACGATTTCCAAGCGCGCTGCCGGTTAGGCGAACTCTATTTCAATAAAGGGCGCATGGACGAGGCTTTGTCTGAGGTCAAAAAGTCCATTGAAATGGC
>JAQBGS010000388.1:0-2832 GCA_032128535.1 Nitrospirota bacterium | reverse complement strand
CAGACTCTTTTCCTTCTTTCAACACAAACACGCGAATGGTTTCTCCTGGCAATACTACCGGTTTCAGGGCATTACAGAGGTCATTAATGTTCAGGACTTCTACGCCCTGAATCCCCGCTACCTTATTCAGATTAAAATCATTCGTCAGCACTTTCCCATTCATTTGTTTACCCAATTCAATCAACTTGGTATCAACTTCTTTCACATGAGGGAAATCATCCTCCACCAATTTCACCTGGATATTCGTCATTTTTTGAAGTACATTCAGAATATCTAAGCCGCGTCTCCCTCTCGCCCGCTTCAATCCGTCAGAAGAATCTGAAATATGCTGCAATTCTTGAAGGATAAAATGTGGAACAATCAAGGTGCCTTCAATAAAACCGGTTTCACATAAATCAGCGATTCGACCATCAATGATCACACTCGTATCCAGCAACTTCAGCTTCAACCTCTGCTCGCCACTTCCACTAGCTGGCTCGGGCTGGGCCCACCCTTCTTTGCCAAACCGTATCCCCATACTGAGCCCCCAATAGGGCACACCTAAAAACATCATCAACGTGGCCAACAAAGAAAAAACCGAATGATCACCGATTCCAATTAAACCAGTCGAGAGGCCAATCAATCCAGTAAACAGAAGACTGCTGATGAGCCCGACCCCGCCCCACAACGCCACTGGTAAGGGAACAGACTGTAATCGTTGTTCAGCGATAAGAATGCAGAGGGCGACCACGGCTCCAATAGCGGCGCCTATTCCCAGTATTTCGGTTTGGCCATCCGAGAGGCTCCACCCCAGGGACAAACCCAGCACCATCCCAACGACAAGGAACATGACTCGTAACACCATACGAGATTCTCCTTCCCTTAGGTTTGTGATTCAGCCAGAAGACTATCTTCGGCCTTGCACACATCACTCTGACGATAAATTTTCCACAAATCGCGTGTCATATCAATTCCCATACGTCTCAAGGGAGATTATTAAGATTTTTTGTTGTCTGTCTCATTTGAATCTTGGAAATATCTCCTAAATCCCCTAAAAAATAAACCGGTCCACGGCATATTTGTGAAGATAAAAGAATTGGAGGAATCATCCGTAGGAGACTCATCACGATGGCAGGATGATCTATTATAGGTCTTTTGGCATAAAGGAGCAATCATGTTGTCGAGAAATTAATGGAAAGAAAAAGGGCAGGCAATGTTCCTGGAATCCAAGCTGACAGATACCATGCACAGTGAGACAGACATCACTTTTGGCCTACCCTTGGACCAATGCTCTGAAATCATTCAATGAGTTTAGGTTTTAACTCCAAGTGCAACACTCCCGGCCTTGATCGGCTAAGGTGTTGCCATGAAAAAGAAATGCTATACCCACTTGAGTCATGAAGAACGAGAGACCTTGAGCGTGGGGTTGGCCCAAGGCCATTCGATACGGACGATGGCGATCGTATTGGGGCGAGCCCCCAGCACCCTCAGTCGCGAGTCTGCCCGTAACGCCACGAAGGAGCATCCCTATCGGGCCTGTACGGCGCACACGCTGGCCGTGACTCGGACTCGTCTGGCACGGCGGTCTCGAAAACTGCTGGACCCCTGGCTGTGGCGGTATGTCCGGACTCACCTGGTCCACGGATGCTCGCCCGAACAAATTGCCGGACGCCTCCGTCGCGAGTATCCTGCGGACATGCGGAAACGCCTCTCGGCTGAGACCATCTATGTGGCCCTGTACGTCTTGCCACGCGGCTCGCTTCGGAGCGAACTGTTGGCGGCCTTGCGGCAGGCCCGCAAGACCCGCCGGCCACGGGCCCGAGGGACTGATCGGCGGGGCCAGATTCCCAACATGACCCTCATTGCCGAGCGCCCGGTAGAAGTCGCCACTCGCACCGTCCCCGGTCACTGGGAAGGGGACCTCCTGAAAGGCGCCCGCAATGGCTCGGCGGTCGGGACTCTCGTGGAGCGGACAACCCGCTTGGTGCTCCTGGCCCGACTCGACGGGACCGATGCGTTGAGTGCTCGAGAGGGATTTACCCGAAAGCTCAAGCATGTGCCGACCCCTCTGCGTAAAACGTTGACGTATGATCGAGGGAAAGAGATGGCTGAACACGAGCGCCTGGCGCACCGACTGGCCATCCGCGTGTTCTTTGCCGATCCGCATAGCCCCTGGCAACGGGGAACCAACGAGAATACGAATGGCCTGCTGCGCCAGTACCTCCCCAAGGGCACCGATTTGTCGGGGTACACGCAGCGCGAACTGAATGCCATCGCCCAGCGGTTGAACACTCGACCGAGAAAATGTCTGGACTGGGCCACGCCCTTGGAAGTGTTTACGCAACTGCGTCATCATTCACCCGTTGCACTTGGAACTTGAAACCGCCGAGTCAAAAAACTATAAAAAACCCAGAGGGGAAAAGGTAGAGATTCCCTGAGGAATTTATGCGGTGAGGGCCTGACTAACTTCGTTTAGTTGCGATTCTAGATACGCACGAATCTGCGATAGTTGGTCCTGAGACGCGGCTTCAAAACGTAAGACTAGGGCCGGTTGCGTGTTGGAAGCTCGAATCAGGCCCCAGCCATGATCAAAGCGCACACGAATTCCGTCAATCGTAATCAACTCCCGAATGGGTAAGTTCGCTGTGGTGAGATCTTGAGTTGCGGCAAGGTCCTGAAGGCGTTGGGTCACAACCGTCACAAGCTGAAACTTCTGATCGTCGGAACAATCCACACGAATTTCCGGAGTCACCACGGTTTGAGGAACATCAGACAGAAGGCTGGACAGCGGTTTCTTGTGTTTGACCAGTAATTCAATAAGGCGACAGGACGCATAAATGGCATCATCATAGC
>JAQBGS010000387.1:0-9376 GCA_032128535.1 Nitrospirota bacterium | reverse complement strand
CCTCGTGACGTTTAATAATCGAGTAGGTCGTGGCAAGCCCTAATCCGCTCCCTTTTTGTTTCGTCGTAAAATAGGGATCGAAAATTTTGGAAAGATGATCCTGCGGAATTCCGATCCCCTGGTCCTGGACGGTCACGCGGACATAATTGCCCGGCTTAAGCGGAAGATCAGAAAGGGCGGCAATGGAATGATTGGCCACGGTGACATCAATCATGCCGCCTTTCGGCATGGCTTGCTCGGCATTGATAATCAGATTTTGTAAGACCTGACTGATTTGCCCTTCATCAACGACGACGGGCCAGAGGTATTCTGGAAGATGCAAGTGACAACGGACATTGGAGCCACGCAAGGCAAATTCCACCGTTTCGCTGACGATCGAGGCGATCGATGTCGTGTTTTTGACGGGCGCGCCCCCCTTGGCAAAGGTGAGGAGTTGCTTCGTGAGATCACGAGCCCTGAGGCAGGCTTTTTCGGCTGCGCTCAATCGTTCCACCACGGATGTGGTTGATGAAGGATTTTTCGCGGTCAGCATTTTGGCTAAACCAATATTGGCAAAGACCGAGGTTAAGATATTATTGAAATCATGCGCGATCCCTCCTGCTAACAATCCCACAGACTCGAGCTTGGTTGCTCGCAGGCGCTCTTCTTCCACTCGTTTGTGTTCTGTAATATCTCGGGTGACGATGACGACTTTTACCGTTCCCATACTGGTTCGGAAGGGATGGACATGGCTTTCACACCATCGCCATTCCCCCTGCTTCGTTTGGAGACGGCACGTCATGTCATTTTCTTGCAGTGAGCTGATGTTGTTTTGAAATGATTCGACCAGGGCCTGGCGTTCTTTGGGATACACAAAGTCAAAAAAGTTTTTCCCTACCATGGTCGACGAATCATACCCCAGCATCGCCTGGCAGTTGGGACTGACATAGTGGCATTCACCCTGGCTGCTTATTTCAATGATCAAATCATAGGCATTTTCTACGATGGCTCGATATCGTTGCTCACTGTCTCGTAAGGCGTCTTCTGTCTTTTTCCGTTGGAGTTCGTTGGCCGCTCTCGCCGCAAAGATTTGAACGATGGATTTGGCCACATGGGGATTGACGATGGCTTCTGGGCTCAAGACGACAAGCAGCCCGATGATTTGCCCAGCTTGGCCGCGTAGCGCACTGCCCATATAACTCGTGACGGGCCATGTCGACAGAATAGACGTGGGTGGGAAGAGCGGCATGGAAACGGTATTCCAGAGACATCCTTTTTCTCGTACCAGATCATGTAAGAGCATGGGTGGCGGAGTCCATGCCAAATTTTCTACATAGTTTCCATTGGCACAAATAGCCACCGTGTGCGTGTCTGAGCTGGTTGAGTTTTTGAGGTCTGCCAAGATGGCATACGGGACATTGATGGCTTGGCATAAGTCTTTGACCAATGATCGTAAAAACGCAATACTTCCCGGGCTAGGATCACTTTGAGCAATCTTTCTTAACGCTTCTTCTATGCGCTTATTGTCCGTAATGTTTTTGACCACGGAGATGGCCCCCCACTGTATTCCTTGAGAATCAAACAGTGGGTAACAAGACACCAGAAAATAGCCCGCCATGGCAGGGAATGATGTTTCCACGACAGCCGAAAGGGCTCCGGCTAGCACGGTTTCCCAGGGTGGAGGGCTGGGAGGAAGCTGTTCCCCATAATAGGGGAGTCGGTAGTGTTGCCCTACTATAGGCCCCAAGTACGGTTCAACTTGATCTCGAATTGCCCGATTCGCCCACACAATGTTCCCGCCTTGATCCAAGATCATGACGTGATCCGTTAATGCGTCAAACGCTTGCTCCCATTTTTCCGTTGTTTCAGAATGGGTTAATTGGGCCAGATGTGGGATGGTCTTATTCATCATTGGGATGCCGGCATTACGTATGATCCTTGGAGAACGTATCGTGTTACCAGACTACGTTGGCAAATAACTCGGCTAATTCCGGGTCAAGACTTTTCCCGCCTTGCTGTCGAATCGTTTCTCGTGCCTCCGGCACCGGCATGGCTTGGGGTACCTCTCCCTGCCCTGTGACATAATTGTCAAACACATTAGCCAAGCTGACAATCCGAGCAGGATATGGGATCTGGTCACCCGCCAGTCCTTCCGGATACCCTGATCCATCAAATTTTTCATGATGGGAGCGAATGATTTGTTCAACGGCAGGGTGAAAAGGAATGCTCTGAATGAATTGTGCTCCAATTGTCGGATGGCAAGTCATGAGTTCCTGCTCTTGATCTGAGAGGTCTTGATGCCCCGCAATCAGTCGATCATGAATGCCGATTTTCCCAATATCATGTAAATAGGCTCCAAGGTGAATGGCTTCCCGATCTTCTTGAGATAATTGGAGATGTTCGGTCAGCAATGAGGCATAAAAGTTTACCCGGCTGGCATGTTGGACCAGTTCAGGATGTTTGGCGCCTAACAGGGTTTCAAGATTGGCCATGGCGGTTTTGACGTCAATCCCGGAGGACCAGAGATTGCCCATGGCTTGAAGCGCTCCATGAAGTGACGAGAGTCGTTTGCGCCGATCAAGGGTTTTGTTGATGACGTCTAATAAGTCCGAAACATTAAACGGCTTAAGAATATAGGCCGCCACCCCATGCCGGATGGCATCAATGGCGGATTGCAGGGTGCCATAGCCGGTAATGATGACGACATCGACATCGTGGCCATTTTCTCGAATTTTGGAAAGGAGGTCCGTGCCTGGTTGATCCGGGAGTTTTAAGTCAAGGGTGACGAGATCAATAGGATGGGTGGCAAGAATTTGTTGCGCGATTTCGGCGCGATCAACGGTATAGAGATTAAAGTAGGGGGAAAGAATAACTTTTAAGGCTTCTCGGGGGCCTTGCTCGTCCTCAACAATTAAAATGTTGGCTTGAGGAACGGAGGGGTCAGTCGTCACGCTTTGCATTCACAACTCCTTTTTCCAGTCATTACGCCTCATGAAGACGGAAAAAATAAAAAATGATTCAAGAGAGAAAAAGAATTGCGTATTCTGGAGAAGTTGAGACCAGCTTCTTGATAGTTAAGAACGTGAAAATGGGATCGTGCGTGACACCTCCTGAGTTATACGGGTCAATTCATGTGAGATGGATAACAACTCTGTCGTAATTCTGGCATATTTGGATCTGGAAAGGCTATGAACGTCCAGGTTGTAAATGAACGGCCTTATCCTTCACCGCAAGATCTTGAAACAATTGATTATATAAATCCTTTGCCACAAGATTGATCAGGTGATCTACATCCTTGGGATCGAAAACCGCAACGGTATCTGTTCCATTGGCTCCCAGGACCATTCTTACGCTACTTCCGTCAACTTTATTTTTGGCTTCAAAGCGAACCTTCATATCCACCACAATGTCTGTAAAGCCAAATCCACTTTTGGCATTGGCATTTAAGGAAAGCACTGTCCCCATAAGGGTGACATCCGCAGAAGAGGCTTCGCCCATCTGGTCGGCCATACCTCGGGAAGCCTGCCATTGGCGTTGCTTGAGATAGTCGATCGCTAGACTTGCCATGCCCTCGCTAATATTGCCATTCCATGCACTAAAATTGGTGGCACCGCCCCACAAATGGGTTCGAGAGCCAAGCCGCTGTTGTTGAGGTCTGGCATCCTGAAAGGGTTCCACCACAATCGTTAAGTCATTACCATGAACGCTGCCAGTCCGGTTGGGAGCAGCAGAGAGGGCGCGGGGATCAAAGTTGACCGTATTCCCTGTGCCTTGGCAACCACTCAATAGGAGCATGGCTGCGAGGCACCACAATAGTCGTCCGCATGTAGATGGTGTGTTCACGAATGGGTCCTCCATAGTTAGGGGCAATCGATATAATTATGCATATACAGGAATATTCCAGGAATCGGTGGGGGTACAACGTCTAGGATTCTAGGATAAGTCCAATTTTAGCGTAAAAGGTAGGGTAATTTAAACCTCTAAATTGGGAAAAGAGTCAGGGCGATGCGCTGCCTTGACTTTCTTCTAAATGGCTTGAGACTATCGGTTCGGTTATTTTGTTTGTGCCTATTGATAAAGGATTGTGGCGTTATGTGGAAGAGGAATTTTTTATTTCGAGCAGGCGATGCCGTCCCATTGGAGCAAACCGAAAACGAATTATTTCATGAAACCGATCCGGCGTTGGATAGTTCTGGTTTGCAGATGGATAAATATATTTCAGTTTGGCTTCAGGGTGATGGCGATGAAGCAACGCCTTTGATCTATACCACGATGTATGTTCGGACGGCTACGTTAGACCCCGTGAAAAAAGTGGGCTTTCTTCAACCGCTTCAAGGGCGCACCCACCAAATCAAAAGTATGTTGTCCGGTCCACAAAAACACTATCTTCGTGAATGGCTCTCAACTGCGCATCCACGGGCTTGGAAAGAATCGGAAGATCACTTTCAGTCGATTTTTTCCGAGTAGTGCCTGTCAGAATTGGCCAAAGCTATTTCATTGCGATGAGCCTATTAATCTCATGTTCACGAATTAAGGTTTTTCTTTAAATTTTCCCTTCCATATGCTGGAGTAAGATGGACCTCACCACAGATGTGTTGATTGTTGGAGCGGGAGGCGGTGGGGCCATTCTTGGAATCGCCTTGACCAGAAAGGGCATTCCCAGCCTTGTCTTAGAACAGGCTGCTGGTCCTCCACAGGGCCTGCGCGGAGAAATCCTTCAACCCAATGGTCAGGCTCTGCTTCACCAATTAGGATTATTAGAAGCTCTGCCGGCAGATGTCTCGAAACCGGTGAGATTTTTCCATTTTCGTCAAAGCGGCGGAAAGCGGCTCTGTACAATTGATTATGAAATGTTGCCGGCGCCGTTCAATCGGGCATTAGTGATGTGGCCGAACGTCGTCCACCACACCATCTTAAATTGCCTTCAACAAGAAAATCCAACGGGCCTTCGTTTTCATGCCACCTTCAAATCATTTCTTCGTGAAGGGGGCCGTATTATTGGTGTTCACGCTGCGATCGATGGCGTACCTCTTAAAATAGGAGCGCAGGTTGTGGTAGGGGCGGATGGACCGTTTTCGCAAGTACGAGAGGCAATGGGGATCTCCGCTTCCTTGCATCGTTACAAAGACAGTTATTTAGTTGCGGCCTTGGACTCCTCTGAAGTACTCAACGAAGCCCAATATTTTGTTGGACATCAAACTATTTTAGGGCTGTTCCCGGCTCCGGGGAAAAAGGTCTATGCGTTGTATATGGTGTCGTCTGATTCACTAGAAAAACTTAAAGGGGACGGAGTGGCGGCGCTTCGGGAGCAATGGAAGGGGATTGCCCCGGATTTTGGATCTCTCTTCGATTCTTTTGTCGACTGGAAACAAACGGCGTATATGGGGACCGGACGTGTCCGGGCCAAAACCTGGGTGATGGATCGGGCCGTGGTCATGGGTGATGCGGCCCATGGGATGAATCCTCATGCGTCGCAGGGGCGAATGCAAGCCATGGAGGATGCCATGACGCTTGCCACTGTGCTTGAACATTGTCACCGTACTCGGGATTGGTCTCTTGCTGCACTCAAGCCGTTTGAATCAGCACGACGGGCACAGGTTACCATGTTGCAGCGGTTAGCTGATGAGGAAGTCTTTTTTTGGAATACCGGGAATCCTATCCTTGGGATGCTACGGGACCGAGTCTTTCGGACCATGGATTCTAATCGACGTTTACAATATCAAGTCCTGTCGGCCACAGCGGGCCTGCGGACGACAGCCCCATTTGGCTGGCTGGATCGTTTTCAAGCGGCGGGCTTCTTGCCAGATCCCCGAGCCGATGTTGTTCCTGTCCACCCCCAACCTTCGTAGGACTTTTTACGCGTATGTCTGTACCTTTCTCCTCTTCATTAGATCTACCCGAAGACATTCAAGATGTTCTTGCTCGATATGTGGAGCAGATTCACCGTCAATGGTCTGCGGACCTGAGTGGGCTGGTTTTGTTTGGGAGTGCGGCGCGAGGCGATTTTATAACGGGCAGGTCGAATCTGAATGTGCTATTCGTGGTCAGGAGCCTATCAGTCGAGCTTTTGCAACGCGCAGGGCAACTGCATCGACAATGGGGACAACAGAAAATTATTGCACCTTTAGTCATGAGGGAAGAGGACCTGAATAGATCAACGCCCCTTTTTCCTTTGGAATTTCTGCAAATGACTCAACATCACGTGGTCTTGGCGGGCCAAGATCCGTTTGGTGAGACACCGATTGATCCTGCTCGTTTAGGTTGGCAATGCGAACACGAGCTGATGGCCAATTTGCTTCGGGTACGGCAACGGTTTATTGAAGGAGAGGGCCGCATTGAGGCCATTCAGGCCTTACTCATTCTTTCTATTACGGCTGTTCTGCCTTGCATTCGTGGCCTGTTGTATTGTTTAGGCCAGCCCGCACAAGATAAAGATCTCAACATTCTTGAAACTCTTCCGACTACAGTACAATTTGATCCGACTATTTTTTTGGATATTCTCAATATGAAACGAGGGCTCAGTAGTCCTGGTTCCTTAGAATGGCCGAAAGCCTATGCGCGGTATCTTCAAAGCTTGGAGCTCTTCATGAAGCGCGTGGAAGAGATTCGTCAAGAAGGGCGGCTATGACGCATCCCCATCTTACGCTGTCTGGGATGTTGTTAGGGACCTTGTTGCTTCTTGGCGGGTCATCTTGGGGGATGTCTCCGCAAGACCAACATTTCCCAACTCCACTGGGCTATGTGAGTGACTACGCCCATTTACTTGATGACGAATGGTATGCGCAAATTCGGGCGGTCTGCAAAGACTTAGAGACGAATACGGCGGTGGAAATGTTGGTCGTGACCCTTGATACCATTCAGCCACTTCCACATGCCCAAGATTATGCTTCCCAGCTGTATGAAGCCTGGCGAATTGGGACGGCTCAACAAGAACGGGGGATGTTATTGCTGGTTGCCGTCAAAGAACGGCAAGCCGTCGTGGTGGTCGGGAAAAGTCTTTTGCCGGTCGTGACCCCTCAAAAACTCGATGAGCTTTCCCTGAATTTTTTGCAACCCATGTTTCGTTCAGGAGACTATGGGGCCAATGTGTACCGTTCGGCTCTCTCATTGGCTTCGATAGCAGGTAAGGTCCCACTGCCCAAGGAGAAAAAATCATCAAAACGATCTGCCGCCTTTTGGATGAATCTCACTGTCGTGTTTCTGATGGTGTATGCTCTTTGGCGGTTTACTCGCCCCGAACGGCGGCATCCTTTTCCCCGCTGGAAGCGGGGGGAATATTGGGGGACCGGGCAGGGGGGCTTTGGGGGAAACTTTGGTGGCTTTGGTGGTGGAACTGGAGGGCAGGGCTTAGGCTAATAAGAACACTTATCGGCTAGATTCTGAAGAAAAAGGCTTTGAGTAAACTCGCTATTAAGCCAGGGTGAAAAGGAGTGGGGAAGGAAGAAAGTTTTTTCTCTACTCCCTCACTCCTCAATTTTTTCCTCTGTAGCAAACGCCTAAAGCAGGGCGTGATTTTCGAACGTTAAGGTTCGTGTGACAATTTCTCCATTTTCATACGAGATAATACGACGAGTCGCGGGGAGATCCGAATTGCCTACTCGTATATGGGTATCAGAAAAACTATCCACATTTTTCAGTGACCGATCCTTTGGAGAAAAATAATACACGGTGTATCGGGTGGTCAGATGTTGTTGGTCTTGGGTGATCGCGCTATCTTCGACATTGATCGTAAAGGCCGCTTGGGGCATGTTGCGATTGATTTGAGTAATGCGGTTATCTTTGATGCGATACCAGGAACCCATGCTGTCTCCATGAATATTGATGCGCTGTCCTAGCGGATGTTCCTCCTCCCCACCTAACGTCAGGATATGTTTGCCGTCGGATTCCTGAAAGTTCCTGTGGCCTCGATGTCCCGCGATCATGCCAATTTGGTTTTGTGCCCAGGTCTGTAGATCAGGATCGTCGATGACAACGGTGACCTCTCGTGGGCCTTTCACCGCCACAGTGCCTTTGGTTTCTTTTCCGTTTACATTCACCCGTAAATCAGCTTGAAACCCTTTGAAGTCAGGTTGCCAGCGGGCCGTCTTGGCAAATGCTGCTTGAAGCAAATCTCGAGCTTTCGGGTCATCTTGTACGTTAGTGCTTTCTTCTTCTCGGGTATCCGTTTTCATAATGCAGGCTCCTTACGACTGATCTTAAAAATGAAATTGTGATGTCTTGATGGATACTTTCTAGCATTATAAGGAACTGATCTAGGGTGAACAACCTACTGCGATTGCAGGCCATCAATGCAAGAGGTGCTTGATTCAGTCATGGCATCGACTTTGCTGTTGTTAATGTAAAGAAAAGGAGCGCAGTATGCATGTTTTAGTTACTGGTGGTGCAGGTTTTATTGGGTCACATTCCGTGGAACAACTCCTCGAAGCCAATCTTCCTGTCCGGGTACTCGACAATTATTCTACCGGCTCTCGGCAAAATTTGCCGACACATTCCTTGTTGGAGATTCAGGTGGGTAATATTCACGATGGCATGGCTGTGCACAAAGCCATGCAAGGCATCACGCATGTCTTGCATCTTGCGGCCCAAGTATCGGTTCAAGCCTCTGTCGAGGATCCCTTTGGGTCTTGTTCAACGAATATTGGTGGGTTTGTGAATGTCCTTCAAACAGCACGGTCCTGTGGTGTGGAACGCATGGTATATGCCTCTAGTGCGGCGGTCTATGGCCGACCCACTCGATTGCCGCTGCGTGAAACTGATATGGCTCAACCCTGTTCCCCTTATGGCTTAGAGAAATATGTCAACGACCAATATGCCGCATTGTTCGCGAAGGAATTTGGACAATCCCTTTTGGGGCTTCGCTATTTCAATGTCTATGGGCCGCGACAAGATCCATCATCGCCTTACGCCGGAGTCATCAGTAAATTTATTTCCATGATTGAACAGCAGCGACCCCTTTCTGTTTTTGGCGATGGGACACAAACGCGAGATTTCATTTTTGTTAGAGACATTGCCAAGGCCAATGTTCAAGCTCTACAGAGTGAAATGGCGGGTGTGTGCAATGTGGCCACTGGTCGAAGCGTCACCTTATTAGATCTCATCGAAGTCTTGTCTGGTTGTGTCAATCGGAAATTAGGCGTGGTTCATCTGTCAGCACAACCCGGTGACATCCCGTTTTCCGAGGCCGATATCTTGAAACTTTCGCCTCTTTTGCGAGCACAGAATATGACTTCTCTCAATGAAGGCCTCTCTTCCCTCCTTCAGTCCTCCATTCAAATCCGACAATAAATATCATTTGCGAATCTTGTAGGATGACCTTTGAGTTCCACCGTTTGGGTGTTCTGGTAGATATCGTGAAATCTGAATAATAGTATGGCGGAGGGGGTGGGATTCGAACCCA
>JAQBGS010000386.1:0-2603 GCA_032128535.1 Nitrospirota bacterium | reverse complement strand
CTACTCCTGACACCACATTGTGAATCACTTTGCTACCGCTGCCATAATGCCATGGGTCCACTCCAGAAAAGTAATATCCCGTGTTGATCCACTCGCCCACAATCAATGGCGCGGTCATAATTTTTTCCAGAAAAACCCCTTCAGAGTCAGCCACCGGATCATACGAATGTAAGAACACGCGGCCGCCTAAATCTAGCCCTTTGGTTAGACCTCGTCGCCCGATTAAGAAAGCGGCGTTTCCGGCCAACCCCCATTCAGGACGAGAGCTAGCCCAATCCATACTCCGCTCCTCCACATGGGCAAAAGCCTTCTCTGGAGAGATGTCGGTTGGCGCATGGGGAATCCGATGGCATCGTTCTAACGCTTGTTGGGCCCCAGCCTTTTCTAAATCATTGATCAAGGTCTTTACATCCTCCCCATGGCTTTGGGGAAGCTCAAACAGATCATAGAATGTTACACGATCAGTCGTGGTGTTATGTTTCGCAGGTAGAAACCACGTATCATCCGGAATGTTCAACCCTTTTTCTTTTAAAGTATGACGAACGTCGCTATGGTTCGCCATAGCCGCAAACACCCGGGCATTGGTATCTCCAGGATTGCCTCCACATGCTCCACAATCTAATGCGCCATAGTAGGGGTTATTGTCCGTCTGACTTCCATGGCCACAGAGGACGATGAGACGACCAAAATTCCTGGTGAGTCCCATCGCCCGCAGCCCATTTTCAATAAACGTGGCTTGCTCTGAAAGAGAGAATCCCTGGGCCAGCCCCGACGGATTTTCCTCAGCTCGATTCTTTTCTTCGGCATGTACATTTTGAGGTTTGGATGGGGCAGAGACTGAAATCTGAGTCGACACGGAAAATGCGAACCACCTGGCTATCCAGGATGCGATCGCATGATAGGGCTTGAGAATCAATGATTTCCCAATAAGTCCCAGGCTAAAAAATAGCCCAAGCACATCAATCACCATCAGCGATCCAACAGGGTTTCGCTTGAGATCATGAAACACATGATGTCCGAATTGGTTCCAACGGGTTCCCGTTACATACTTTTGCAAAGCGGATTCTTCGTCCGACCGTGGCTTTTCAGAAACCGCATGTTTGGGAGAAAGCAGCACTGGGCATAAATCAGCCCGTTCCTCTCGATCAAACGCCTGGTGATTGATCGGAATGCCAAAGAACCCCGCAAAACCAAACGTTTCGTAAGGCCCTTGAGCCTCAATATGACGGCGGAAAGATTCCGATCGCACATCGATACAAAACACCATCTGCGCCTGTGGTCGGGCATTTAACGAAGGAACTTTTTCTCGATGCGCTGAGAGCTTGTGGATGATATCGACCCTAAAACCATCTTCATAGGCTTCAAGCCAGACCGGGCCATGAAGCTCAGCTGGAAAGTCTTCCAGCCACCCTAATAGCGTTTGAGAATCAGACAACGAAAGATCGTGCATTTCGATCGGCGATAATTCTAAGAATTGTGCAAGATGAAACACACGCCATGCGTCTTGGCATATGCCTTGTGTAAGCGGATCAACTGGATGAGCGCTTTTCCCCATACGATTCCCATATTCTTCAAGCCGTTCTTCCCAGTAGGACTTCAGTGCGGAAACGGTTCCATCAATTCTCCATTCTCGTTCGCACACCATCTGACATAATTCCACTTCATAAAACAGTCGAACAGCCAGATATTGTCGTGTATCAGTCGGATGTTTCTGTTGGGCATGATACCCGGGATGCTCCCCTAGCCAGCGTATGTATCTGGTCCACCCTGGTAATTGTGATAACGCTCTTGAAAGATACGCTTTCCATCGTTTTTGAGGTATGCCAAGACGTTCCAAACACCAAACAATCACCTCTTCAGGTTCATCAGCCAACTCCTGAACTTTTTGGGAGAAATCGCGAATTCCTAAGAAATGCCCAGACTGATCCCATTGTGCTAACTCCTGCCAAGCTCGGAAAAAGCCCTTGTCCCTTGATGGCATTTCCCACCCAGCCAATCCCTCGTCGACGAAGCCGGCAACCCATTTAATCATCTGGTTATTGATCTCTTCGACCAGAGAAACATCAGCCAATCTTTCGATCCAATCACTAACCGTCCATTGAAGAGGCAAGTCAACCTGGAAATTGTGTTTTTCTCCAGGGAAAGAAGAAGACTCCCTTTGACCACCTTCCGCATGGGTGTTCTCCCCTTGAACACAATCATGCAGGGCAAATATTGAGAGAGTGGCCTTCCACAAATTGGTCAGATACGCTTCTTCCGGGAAATCCCTACACTGCTCGCATTCCGCAATGGTTCGTTCGATAATGCGATGCTTCGATTCGCTTGGAAGATCTGAACGAAATTGCCGTGTGGCCCCACCACCGCTAAGCTCCCATTGCAACAACACCGGCTCCAATGCCTCGAACCCAAACACCAAATGCCATTGCCAAATATCCTGGGCGGACAGGAGCCGAGGCCCTACCTTGATTGAAGCCTGTGATTCCAGGCGAGGGCCAACACGAAAAAACGCTCGTTTGATACCTTCTATTGTAATGCGTCCTTCTTGATAGAGCTGACGATACGTCTCATTCGGAAGATATCCACTCCCCCCAAGAAGATCCTTG
>JAQBGS010000385.1:0-14117 GCA_032128535.1 Nitrospirota bacterium | reverse complement strand
GGCAAGACCAGTAGTCCCTATAAAGATTAGCTAGTGTTTATACGTCAATAGTATTAAGTAATATTACTTATATATCTTCAATAAATTATTAGGTGAATCTTGGTTCTTGGATTTTGGATTAGGAAATTACCCTCCTCTTAGCGCATCAAAACATGGCATTTTGGATTGTTCCACTTGTCCAATTCATAAACATTTGTATATCTTTAAGTATACTTAATTATTTAAATTGTATACTTTTTAGTTGACATATTTATATAAAATATATATCTTTGAGTATACAAATAGTAATGGTATGTCTATTTAAATGGATACATAAATATGTTAGAAGCCATTGTAAGTAAACAATATAGAGATAAAATAAATCAAGCTGCCTCTAAAACTGTTGATATTATTGTCCCGCGAGAGGGTTGGATTTGCACAGCCAGAAAGGCACTTGGGATTTCCGTTGCACAGCTGGCCACGAGGCTAGGGGTCACCCGCGGTCATATCTCAAAAACTGAAAAAAGGGAGCTGAACGGCAGCGTCACCCTTAAAACCTTGAAAAGTATGGCAGAAGGAATGGGGTGCCACTTTGTCTATGCCATTGTTCCCAAACGAAACGTGGAGGGCATCCTGAAAGCCCGGGCCAAGGAAAAGGCTACCCTGTGCATAAAAGAAGCTCAGGACCATATGGCGTTAGAAAATCAAGCCTTATCCGAAAAACTAGTGAAATTTGAAATTGATCGTCTGACAAAAGAAATCCTAAATGATCCTCCTCCCGACTTTTGGAGTGACGAATGAGGAACCCTATGGATTACTCGGAAGGAGCAACGCCGCTTGATTTAGATGAAATGGATGGGCTCCGACACAAGCATGTCACAACACGAGGAGAACTAGATCATTTAGAGCAGGCCAATATTCAAAACGGTTTGCAATGGATGAAAAGAAACCGTAAATCAGACATTATGCATGAAAGCTATGTGCGCGAACTTCATCGTCGATTATTTGGGGAGGTCTGGAGCTGGGCTGGAACCTTTCGCACCACAGAAAAAAATATCGGGGTTGATCCCGATAAAATTTCGGTACACCTTCATGTGCTGTTGGATAATGTGCGCTATTGGATTGAGAACAAAATCTATCCGCCTGAGGAAATCGCCATTCGCTTTCACCATCGCCTAGTCTTCATCCATCCTTTCCCAAACGGTAATGGCCGACATGCACGTGTAATGGCTGATGCTCTACTGGCAAAGATTTTCAATAAGCCCCCCATTGGCTGGGCAGGTTGGCAGGATTTTCAGGAAGTGGGACAACGCCGAAGTGAATACATTAGGGCACTCCAAATGGCGGATCAGGAAAATTATGAGCCCCTCATGGTGTTTGCCGGATTGAAATCTGAGAGATCACAAAATTAGTTCATAGGGGAGCATATAAATCAGAGATTGGGCCCAGAAAATTTGGGCCGGAATTTCCAGCTAGAAAAGTTCGAAAATTGTTCACCCACTCACCACACTTCTACATTCTCAAAGTTCTTCTTGGTTTTTTTTCTCCGCTTTTCGGGATGCATCCAACCTCGTTAATGAGCTGGAAGATACTGGTTGAGGTGGGTCGGTCTCTGATGGGAAACTTAGTCCTGTTTTGTCCCCGCGGAGCAGTTGATCGGTAAACGATCCTAGTTGGTGAGCACGATTGATGAGTTGATCTAACTTTTTTACGGCTAGGGACAGACGTTTAAAGGGATCTGGCTTGATTGTTTTTGTATGAACTGCTGAGGGGGTAGGAAGTGTGTGCTTCATGAATCACCTTTTAAGCGTACTGTATTGTATACAATCTTGGGGAAAAGTTCATTGAATTGTTCCTGCCATTTATGCGACATTCCTGTTTGTTTTTGACCGAAATGGATGTATTCCACGCCCAGGCAAATAGAAAATTATTCTTTCCTCAATTTTTGAGGAATGACAGGTGATTGAGAGATTGATGACCAGAAAGGGAAAGGTGAGGATGGCGTTATTCAAAAAGGAATACCACGTGGCATTTGTGATGAGTCTCATTCTTTCCGTCTTGTTCGGCGGGTTTGCCAGGGCTGGAGATTTGGATGCGCGTACGAGGGTCACCAAAGGTACGTTGGAATATGGTTTGTTGGGTGGTTATTGGAAAGGGAATGATTTGTTCCAGAACGCTCCCTCGACAAACCGCCACGCCATCTATGTGTTGCCGCAGTTGGGGCTCGTCTTAACAGATGAACTTGGCAGCGGTGTGGTGGCGGGAAACGTGGAGGCGTTTATTGAGCCCATGGCCGCGCATTATTATGAACCCTTTAGCGCCTCCGCCTTTGGTGGGTCTTTGATGCTGAAATACAATTTTCTGTCGTTTGGACGATGGATGCCGTTTTGGGATGGAGGTGCGGGTATGTTGTGGACGGATCTTGCGCCGCGTATTCCTGAACAAAGCACGCAATTTAATTTCATTTTGCAAACTGGGCCCGGTGTGTCATATTTCGTGTCAGAGAGCTGGGCGATCACGGCAGGCATTCGTTTTCATCACATTTCCAACGCCAATATCGGTGATCGGAATACTGGGCTAAATGCCTGGCTGTTTAACCTGGGCGTGTCGTTCTTTTCCCCATAACTTTCAATAATAGGGATACCTGGACCGTTCCACGTCCGCCGTATTTCCGCTCCAGCAAAATCAATTCTTGAAATCCTTTGGGCGCTCTTTGTGGCCATTGATGGCATCAAACATCTTTTCTATTCAGAATTGCAAAAAGTGCTTGGGCAGATTTTCCCGCCTTCAGCGTGTTAGTGATTGGAAATATTTTTCCGCTCCTTGAGAAACGATTCTGCTGTGAGAGAGCTTTTTGCCATATGCATGCTGAAATTACCCTGGAGTAGAGAGAGTCTAATTCAGGTCTGTCTGTATGATTATTTAGTTAAAGGGTGATGGCAATTTGTTGGGGTGAGCAAATGATTATCAGAATCGACGGCGTCGGTCATTTGGGCTGATGGCAGTGGACCTGTCCGCAGGTGAGGCCACGTGGCAACGAAGGCCATGTGGTCTCACTTCAGAAGTTGGAATGTACAAGGATTTAGCGGATATTAGGCGAGGGGAGCTTTTTGTTTTGAGGCGGCGGCGCGCGCATCTAAAGAAATAGACACGATATCCTTCAGGTTTTGTACGGCGTCAATTGATGGTGCCTGGGTTTTATTCCGTGTGGAAAGCGTGGAGGAATCAATAAGTGGGAGTGAGAGTTGCGCGAGAGCATTTGCCGCATGTAAGACACCAATTTGTGACATTGGACAAATTCCTTTGGTGCTAAGGTTTTTTGGAATGAGTTGCCCGCTATAAAGAGGTATTGGCAAGTAGTGGGGCAACTTGGCCATTCGCCTTTTCCTCAATCAGACAATATCAGCGGACTTGTTGGGATGAGTAAGACCAAAGAAGCCATAACAAATGACATGTTTCAGCCCCAAAAGGTCGATAGATGGTGCCTTGTGCGGCGATGGTTTAAAGGATGCCGATGGCGTTGAGGAGGACGATGAAGACGGCGACTGGTGCGATGTAGCGGACGAGCGCTTGCCAGGCTGTGTAGAGAAGGGGATTGGCGATGTACAGCTCGGCTTTGGTGTGTTCGGCGGACATGATCCAGCCGGCGAAGAGGGCGATGAGGATGCCTCCTAAGGGGAGCATGAGGTTGGAGGTGATGAAATCCAAGAGATCAAAAAAGGTCAGACCAAAAAATTTCAGGTCGGCCCACAGATTAAAGGACCAGACCGTGCCTAAGCCCAGTAGCCAGGTGGCCACTCCAGAATAGAGCGACGCCTTGATGCGTGACATGCCAAAGGTTTCAATGAGCCAGGTGACTAACGGTTCGATGAGTGAGATGGACGAGGTCCATGCGGCGACCAATAATAAGATGAAAAAGAGTGAGCCAAAGATGATCCCGCCAGTCATATTGCCGAACGCCACGGGCAAGGTTTGAAAGATCAACCCAGGGCCCGAACCAGGTTCCAGATTATTCGCAAACACGATGGGGAAAATGGCCATGCCGGCCAGTAACGCGACGGCTGTATCCGCGAGAGCAATGGCGATGGTCGTTGTGGCGATGGAGGTGTCTTTCGGCACGTACGAGCCATAGATCATGATTGTGCCCATGCCCAGGCTGAGACTAAAAAAGGCTTGGCCCATGGCCGCGAGCATGCTGGAGCCTGTGAGTTTGCTGAAATCCGGGGTGAAGAGAAATTCTAAGCCTTTGCCGAAAAAGCCGGTGGTCATGCTGTAGCCCACCATTAACAACAGAAGCCCAAAGAGCGTCGGCATGAGGAACTGCACGGCTTTTTCTAATCCGCCTTGAACTCCGCCTGCCACAATTGCCATGGTGATGATCATGAACACCGTATGCCAGAAAAATAAGCTAGTGGCGCTGCCTATAAAGGTGTTGAATGTGGATGCCGCGAATTCGCCAGTGGCCCCACTAAACGTTCCGGCGATGGATTTGACGATATAGGCCAGCGTCCATCCGCCGATGACGCTGTAATAGGAAAGAATCAACATGCCCGCGATGGTGCCCGACCAGCCGATGATTTGCCACCATTGTGTGGTGTTAGTCTCCTCCGCCAGGACTTTCATGGTGCGAATAGGGGTGGCTCTCCCTCGCCGCCCAAGCAGGATTTCGGCCATCATGAGCGGAATGCCTAATGCGGCGACACAAATGATATAAATCAACACAAAGGCACTGCCGCCGTTTTGGCCGGTAAGATAGGGGAATTTCCAAATATTGCCGAGGCCGACTGCCGCGCCGGTGGCGGCAAGGATAAAGGTCCAGCGGGAGGACCATTGACCATGCATGGATTGACGATCAGAGATGTTCATAGTTGTGGAGAAAATTCCGTCGGGGCGGGGAGAGTGTAGTCAAGGAGCCATCGAGTTTCAAGCGTTTGTGAAGATGCCATCGGTTTAGGAGAAATCGAACTTGAGATGTACGCCTTCCTGTGACTATAGTGCAGACCTTCTTTCCACTCCTCATTTTTGGAAGATGTGTTTATGAGCGACGAACGACGAGATCGAAAAGTGATAGCCCTGGCACCCATGCCGCCCGAGAAATCGGCCTATGCCTTGGCGCGGTACAGCCGGTCGCCTGATTCCATTGAAGACAGTTTGAAATGGGTGCATGCACATTCGTCGGAAAAATTCTGGGAACAATTTTATTTTGCGTATGGGCATGGGTCAATTGCCGATCTTGGGCATGTGACCATTTGTTTTGAACAAATTTCGGAGCTGGCGGCTATTCGTTTGGAAGATGAACCATTGTGGGATGGCCAGGCCAAGTCCAGTCGGTATCAAAACTTTGCGGCAGCCGGTTGTTATGTGCCCAGCGAAATTGCGAATAGTGAAATAGAAGGTGTGTATCGCGGCATCTTAGGGAGCCTCTATAACATTTATCGGGTCCTGAAAGATCCGGTCAAGGCGCATTTAACTGAACGGTATCCTCGTCCGGATAGCATGAAACCAGCAGATTACGATCGGACGATTGCTGCGCGTACGTACGACGTGATTCGCTATTTGCTGCCCTTGTCTGCCAAGACGAATGTTGGGCAGGTCGTGAGTATTCGTACGTTGGAAAAACAAATGACCCGGTTGCTTTCGGCGTCACTTCCGGAATTGCTTGGCATTGGGGAGGATCTCAAAGAAGCTTGCGCGGGTAAGCCATCCAGCACGTGGGCTGATTTGCAAGAGGAGCCGTCTACGAAACTCGAAGCGATGGCGCCCACGTTGGCGCGTTATGCGGCTCCTAATGAGTACCAAAGTTCGGTGTATCGAGATGTTCTTCGTCACGTGAAAGGCTTGTTAAAAAAATCGGGCATGGATGATCCTCAGTCGTGGAAAGGCCATACTCAGGCGGTAGACCTCCTTGAGCCCCATGCTCCGTTGGATGAACTGGTTACGACGTTTGTCTATCGGGTGAGTCAGGCGCCTTATCGGCTGCTTCTGGAATGGGTAAAGGGGTGGTCGGAGAAAGAGAAACAGGCTGTGGTCGATGCCGCGATCAAAAGCCGAGGACCACATGATGATCTGGCCAAGGAATTTCGTTCAGGCTATGCCTTTATTTTTGATGTGCTGATGGACATTGGTGGATGGCGGGATATGCATCGGCATCGGCGGTGCCAGCAGGTGCAACAAAATTTCACCACGGTGCATGGGTATGAAGTGCCTGCTATCTTGGCTGAGGCTGGCGTAGAGAAAGAATATCGACAAGCCATGGATGCTGTGCAGCAGGATATCGAGCGCTTGCGTCTGGATAATCAAGAAGCCGCACTCTATGCGATACCTTTTGGGTTTCGCGTGCGGTGTCTGTTTAAGATGGATTTTGCGGAAGTGGAATATATTTCGAAATTACGTTCCGGTGTGAAAGGGCATTGGTCCTATCGCACGGTGGCCTGGGAAATGAAGCAACAGATGCTAAACCGTCATCCCTATTTGGGGAGTTTGATTCAGGCCACCTCACCAGATGTCGAAGATTCCTTGACGCGGTAATCCCCAATGGAAGATCGGAATTCTTTGTGACCTCCAGTGACAAACCTACTATCGAATCGACTATTGCCGCCGGGCAATGGGATGCCGTGTATGAAGAGGCGTCTCCTTGGTCAGAACAGGCAGATTGCGGACCCTTGCCATTTTTTGCGCTGAATGTTGTGTGTTTATTGCGAGGGGATTTTGCCCAAGCCTGGCGAGTCTATCCCCAGGCTCTGGGTGATGAAGCCAATGTTCAATTGGTTCGGGAGTGGGTGGAGGGTCTCAGTGAACGTTATCCCGATTCGCCAGATATGGCCTTGTTTGAAGGGATCTTTCATACGCAATCTGGTCTGCTCGATGCTGCGTTTGCCTGTTTCGAACGAGTGGTGGCTCTGGCGCCGCAGTCTCCGTATCCGCATTTTTTCCTGGCTCAAATTCATCAACGCCAGGGGCGCATGGATCAAACGGTGAAGGCCTTCCGAGAGGCCATTAAACGAGATCCTACTTATGTGGCCGCTCGGCTCAAGCTTGGGGTGGTCTACCAGGAGCAAGGCCAGTTGGAGATGGCTATTCCGCAGTATCGTGAGGTGCTCAAGCTTCGTCCTGACGAAGGGGTGGGACATACCAATTTGGCTTGTGCGCTGGCTGAACAAGGTAAGCTGGATCCAGCGATCGAAGAATATAAGAAAGCTCTCACACTGAATCCCGACGATGCGGAAGTGCATTTTGCTCTCGGGGCGCTGTATGAAAATAAGGGCCGAGTGGATTTAGCCAAACGACAGTACGAGGAAGCTCTTCGATTGAAACCTGACTTTGGGGCAGCGGCAACGGCCATCGGCTGGTTTTTGTATGACAAAGGGCAAAATGATTTTGCCTTGGATTATTTCAGCAAAGCCCTAATCGCCAATCCTAGTGATGCGCATGCCACGTTTGGGGTGGGTCGGATCTATGAAGAAAAGCGCATGCCGGAGTTGGCGGTGGAGCATTACCAGAAGGCATTGTCTTTGGAGAAAGACCCGGACCGCAAGATGCGGATCATCAATTTTATGGACAAAATATTTGGGTGATTGGGTCGATTTACCCTTGGCGAAGAACCTGCTGGATGGCGGACATTTGGGCGTTGAGGTCGCCGGAGTTTTTGACTTCTTGGTGAATTTGCTCTGTTAGGTAGGACGAGTACCCCACTTTTTCCACAAAGAGTCGGAAAAATCCATCAGCCGAGAGAGCCGTTTTTGTCCGAAGTTCCTCCAGAATCTCATCGCTGATTGGGATGAGCGTACTGCCGATATGTAGGATGCCTTTGTAGTAATTCCCTGGTCCTCGTAGTTCCAGTCGAAGCCCGGGTTTGGGTTTCACGGTCTTATCGACCGGGGCCTCTGAACTGCTTGAATTTTCAGGCAAGTTTTCCATAAGCGAGCGCAATTGTAGGTCATCAGGAATTGGTCTGACAAGGACCGGCATTTTCCTTGACTGGTTGGGGACCCTGTGCTAGCGTAGCGACCTTTTCGGCGCGGTGCCTCATGCTTTTCCTGCCTCCTGCGCCTTCATTTTTAATGGGGGAATACAATCGATCATGTCGCGTGTCTATAACTTTAGTGCCGGTCCAGCAATCTTGCCGGAAGCCGTCTTAAAACAAGCTCAAGAAGAATTATTGAACTGGCATGGCGCCGGTGCCTCCATTATGGAGATGAGTCACCGGGGGAAAGAGTTTGTTTCGGTGGCGGCAGAAGCCGAGCAGGATGTTCGTGACCTGTTAGGGGTGCCCAACAATTATAAAGTGCTGTTTCTACAAGGAGGAGCTTCGACCCAATTTGCCACGATTCCCATGAATCTGTTGCGTGGGAAGACTACCGCGGATTACATTTTGACCGGGGCCTGGGGCAAAAAAGCCATCAGTGATGCTAAAAAGTATTGCACGGTCAATTTGGCTGCCACTTCGGAGGGTGAAAAATTTACCACTATTCCTCCATTTGAGAGTTGGGTCCTCAATAAAGATGCCGCGTATGTGCATTATACCCCTAATGAGACAATCGGAGGGGTAGAGTTCCACTGGGTGCCGGATGCTGGCGGCGTGCCTTTAGTCGCCGATTTTTCTTCCACTATCTTATCTCGTCCGATTGAGGTAAGCCGGTTTGGATTGATTTATGCGGGTGCCCAAAAAAATATCGGTCCGGCCGGTCTCACTCTAGTTATTGTGCGAGACGATCTCATTGGCAACGTATTGCCCATCACCCCTAGTGTCTATGATTATGCCCAGCAGGCTGAAGCCGATTCTATGCTGAATACGCCTCCAACCTTTGGGATCTATCTGGCTGGGTTGGTGTTTAAATGGGTCAAGGCTCAAGGGGGTTTGTCAGCCATGGCGACCACCAATGAACGCAAGGCGACGAAACTGTACGCCGCTATTGATGGTTCAAGTTTCTATCGTAATCCGGTCGAAAAGGCTTCACGATCATGGATGAATGTCCCCTTTATTTTGGCTAATCCGTCGTTAGATAAAGAATTTTTGTCCGGTGCCACGGCTGCAGGATTAACTACCTTGGAAGGGCATCGGTCGGTTGGCGGCATGCGGGCCAGTATTTATAATGCGATGCCTGAAGCGGGCGTGGACGCATTGATCGCGTATATGGCTGATTTCGAAAAACGCAAAGCCTAACTCAGGCAAAACCATTCGAGCCTTGTGCTTTACGCAACGGAGTGAACTATGAATATTTTAGTCAGTGACAGCCTTTCCCCTAAAGGGGTTGAAGTCTTAGAACGCGCAGGGTTTTCCGTTGCGGTGAAGACCAAATTGTCCAAAGAAGAGTTATTGCAGGAGATCGGCAACTATGAAGCGTTAATCGTCCGTTCGGCGACCAAAGTCACAAAAGAGGTGATTGAAGCAGGAAATCGCCTCCGTATTGTGGGTCGTGCCGGGACCGGTTTGGACAATGTCGATACCGAGGCTGCGACTCGTCGTGGCATTGTGGTTATGAACACGCCTGGCGGCAATACGATCACCACCGCTGAACACACGATGTCGATGATTGCAGCGATGAGTCGAAAAATTCCCCAAGCTACCCAATCAATGAAAGCAGGCAAGTGGGAAAAAAATAAGTTTATGGGGAGTGAGTTGTACAACAAGACCTTGGGCTTAGTCGGCTTGGGACAAATTGGTTCATATGTCACGAAGTTGGCGCAGGGATGGTCGATGAATGTCATTGGCTACGATCCCTATCTGGCTGTTGATCGGGCCAAACAAATGGGCATTGAGGTCGTTGAGCTGGATGAACTTTTTCATCGCGCCGATGTCATTTCCGTTCACACGCCTTTGACGAATGAAACCCGAGGGATCATCAATACCCAGACCATGGCGAAGATGAAAGATGGCGTCATGATCGTGAATTGCGCCAGGGGTGGCATCATTAATGAGCAAGACTTATGTGAAGCTCTTCAATCCGGCAAAGTGGCGGCGGCGGCCTTTGATGTCTTTGAACAAGAGCCAGTGGATCCCAATCATCCACTTTTGAGTTTAGATAATTTTACCTGTACTCCCCATATAGGCGCCTCCACGGAAGAAGCCCAGGAGAATGTCGCTATTGGGATTGCCGAGCAATTCGTGGATTATTTTAAACGAGGCATCGCCCGTGGTGCGGTGAACGTTCCATCGGTGGCCCCTGAGATGCTTCCCCAACTGCAACCCTACTTGCTGTTAGCTGAACGGATGGGTCGTTTCCAGGCTCAATTGTTGGATGGAGGCCTCAAGTCTGTGACCGTCGAATATGTGGGTGAGGTTTCCCAGTTAGGTCTAGCACCCATCACGGTTTCTGTTTTGAAGGGGTTGCTCTCACCGATTTTGGAAGATGTCATTAATTTTGTAAATGCGCCCATTGTGGCCAAAGAGCGGGGCATCGAAGTGAAAGAAGTAAAAAGTAGTGATGCCGGTGATTTCACCAGTTTAATCCGCATCAAGGTTGAAGCTGGGCAGAAGACCCATACGCTGGCAGGCACACTCTTTCATCGTCAAGAACCACGAATTGTGGAAATCAATCAATTCCAAGTCGAGGTCGTGTCTGAAGGGCAAATGATTTTAATTGATAACGTGGATCGTCCCGGTGTGATTGGCATGGTCGGCCAAATCTTGGGTCAGCATGATGTCAATATTGCCAGGATGCAATGCTCGCGAGTCGAGCGAGGCGAATCGGCGTTATTGATTATTGGCTTGGACGGCCCCCTTTCTCCGTCGGTCTTAGATCTTCTGAAAAAGGAAAAAGATATTCTATCCGTTCGCATGGTTAATCTGGGCTAGCCTGGCATTTCTTCCCGACTCACTACCCTAGCCTGACGGCTTTTTGGTAGGCTCTTCCTCATAGGTCCTATGAAACCGCTCCGTTCCCTCATTCCTATTGGCACTGCGACCTTATTGCCTCAAACGGCGCAGCGTGTCCGAAACCTGGAAGACCAATTGTTGGCCTTTTTGGCGACATGGAGCTATCAGGAAATTATCCTGCCCACCTTTGAATATCTTGATGTCCTGTCGGTCGGCCTTGCCCAGGAAGTGTTAGACCAGTGCTATAAATTTGCCGATCGGACCTCAGGGCGCATGCTTGTGTTGCGTCCAGATGCAACCGCACAGATTGCCAGGATGGTGGCCATGGGCCTAGGGGGCGAGGCGTTTCCCTTACGTTTTTCGTATCGAACCACTGTTTTTCGTTATGAATTGGAACATCGAGGGAGAGATCGTGAGGTGTTTCAGGTTGGGATTGAGCTGGTAGGGAATGATACCTATCAGGGCGATGCTGAGATGGTGACGATGCTGGCAGGTCTGTTGAAACAAGTCGGACTGCCGGAATGGAAAATTTCTTTGGGGCATGTGGGATTTTTTAAGGCTTTGTTATCTCGATCAGGGTTGTCGCCATCCGGAAGAAAACAGGCCGAATTGGCCGCCGCCCATAAAGACTTGCCACGATTGGAACAGATTTTACTCACCGAAAGACTGCCTCGGGCGATGGTGCGAGACATCCTGCAGGTCCCGGAACGCTGTGGCCAATATGAGGTGTTGGAATGGGGAAAGCGGATTGCCGGGAAGGATCCACAATTGCTCAAGCCCTTGCATCGTTTAGAACAGGTGTTTGAGCAGTTGGCACTCACGCAGGTTCAACAGCATGTGCTGTTAGATCTGGGAGAATTTCGTGGATTTGATTATTACGATGGAGTGGTTTTTGATGTTTTTACTTCGGGAGTGGGCCGTGAAATTGGTGGGGGAGGGCGGTACAATCACTTGCTGGGTCGCTTTGGCCGGGATTTGCCTGCCATTGGGTTTGGTTTAGATTTGGACCGACTGTTCTCGGCATTAGAATGTGGCGGCCAATTAGGAACCAATGGATTTGTGCCAGTGTTATTGATGGCGTCGGGGCGTCACGCTAAGGAAGCCTTTGCCTTAGCTCAAAGCTTACGCGCCGCTGGTATCAGTGTGATTGAGGATACGATGAAAGGCCCGCAAGAGTCCTCTTTTTCTAGGGCTGCTGATGAAGCTCGGCGTCGGGGTATTTCCCGGGTCATTCTGTATGATCGGAAAAACGGTTCAAACGAATCAGTGCTCGTAGTAGAATGTTCGGATTCTGCATTGAAGCCACGGCAATCTCGAGTGGCTCTTCAAGAATTGCCTCAACACCTGCGAACGGAGATTTATGGCAATTTCTGAAATACCTGACGTCCGCGTACCTCCTCAGAACTTAGAGGCTGAGCAATCGGTCCTTGGTGCAATTCTGTTAGACAATGCCGCGCTCAATCGTTCGATGGAAATATTGTCGGAAGAGGATTTTTATCGAACCGCCAATAAAATGGTGTATCGCAGCATGGTGGCTTTGTCTGAACGCAATCAGGCGGTTGATCAGATTACGCTCACCGACTATTTACGTGGCACTGGAGAATTAGAGCACGTAGGAGGGGCTTCCTATATTGCGGAATTGGTGCAAATGGTGCCCAGTGCGGCGAACATTCGCTATCACTGTCAAATTGTTCGGGATAAATCATTACTGCGTGGCTTAGTTCGGACCGCCACCGATGTGGTGATGAAGGGGTATGAAGGGACAACCAAAACAGACGAACTATTGGAATTCGCCGAGCGTGAAATTTTTCGTCTGACCCAAGGGCATTTAGGCGGAACCTTCATCCCGGTCAGTAATATCATTCAGGACAGTGTTGAAATAGTTGATCGACTCTATAGTCGGCAGGAAAAAATAACTGGGGTGCCTACCGGTTATAAAGATTTAGATCATTTGCTTGCCGGGTTGCAGCCTTCTGATTTAATTATTGTGGCAGGCAGACCGAGTATGGGTAAGACGAGTTTGGCCTTGGGTATGGCTGAAAAGGCAGCGCTTGAAGGCAACGCCGTTGTTGGGATTTTCAGTCTGGAAATGTCTCGAGCGCAATTGGTCCTACGCATGCTCAGCTCTCAAGCCCACCTTGATTCGCATGCGGTTCGTACAGGGCAATTAAAAGGGCCTGATTGGGTCGCCTTGACTGAGGCCGCTGGTAAACTGGAACAGGCAAAAATCTTTATCGATGATTCGGGAAATCTCAGTGTCCAACAAATGCGGGGGAAAGCTCGACGTCTCAAAGCCGAGCATGGACTGGATCTTTTGATAATTGATTATTTGCAATTGATGGATGGAAAAGGCTCTTCTGAATCGCGGCAACAGGAAATTTCCGATATTTCACGGGCGTTAAAAGCGCTTGCTAAAGAATTAAATATTCCAGTCGTTGCGCTTTCTCAGTTAAGTCGTGCTGTAGAAAATCGTACAGATAAAAGACCCATGCTCGCAGATCTGCGGGAATCGGGGGCGATTGAACAGGATGCAGATGTGGTGATGTTTATCTATCGCGATGAGGTGTATAACCCTGACACCGATGACAAGGGCATTGCAAATATTCTTGTGCGTAAACATCGGAATGGGCCAATTGGGGAAGTGGATCTGCAGTTTCACGACCGGTATGCCAAATTTAATGATTTAGATAAAAGACATTCTGGTATAGTATAAGGATTGTTGATCACTTCATAAGAGCTTCAAGTGACGGATTCTTTGATGCCACACGCTTGTTCGATTCGTCTCGGAAAAACGTTTCCTCTTTGGCTGAGTCGCATTCGAACCGGTGTGTTAAGTATTCCTCTTTTAATTGTTTCATGCGGTACTGCCCCTCAACCTGCTCTACATGAACAAGAACCTTCTTCCACAATTCAGGAAATTGCCCATCCTCAAGCATATTATCATTTTCTAAGAGGGTCTCTCGCTGAACTTAATAATGATGGGGCTAGGGCTTTAGAAGCCTATCAGGCGGGATTGACCTTCGATCCCGATTCGATATTTTTGAAGTTCCGTATTGCCAAAATTCATATGGCTTTAGCCCAAATGCCGGCTGCTGTGAACATGGCCAAGCAAATTCCTGTCGAACGCATTGCTGAGGTTCCCATGTTCTTGGATATGGCCAAACTGTTTGCTGGGGCTGGAGAACCGGAGCGCGCGCGACAGGTCTATAGGGAGGCCGAGAGGCAATTTCCTTCAGAACAACGACTGTATCTAGCTCATGGCACCTGGTTGTTGACGGAAGGAGAGAGTGAACAGGCTGAAGGGGTGTTTCGCGATCTTTTG
>JAQBGS010000384.1:0-3105 GCA_032128535.1 Nitrospirota bacterium | reverse complement strand
TATCAACGACAGCGAGGCGGTAGTGACCGGGTTTGTGAAGCAGTGGAATTCCATTCCTCAGGTGAGTGTCATGTGGAATGCCCCTAAATTTGATCTTGATTTACTGATTCCCAAAGATGAGCGATCCGTTTTGCGCGATGGAGTTGAATGGTTAGCTAACCATGGCAAGCTGGCAGGATCGGTTTTGATCGAACGGCCTCGTTATAAAACCTTCTCAGGACAAAAACTCTCTGCCGAGTTGAATATTCATGACAACTTGGTGACCATGGATAAAATTCAAGCGATGGTTGAAGAGGATGGGAGTCTCAAAGGTCGAGTCTTATCCATCTTCCCCCAGGAAAGCCTGCAGCGGTGCGCGCCTCCTTTGAGGGGGAGAATCTCCCGTTTGAAATATTTTTAACGGCTCTAGGTGATGAGCGTGATTTAGTGACAGGGCAGATGGCTATTCGTGGAAAGGTTCAAGGCGATGGGCGAGATGAACGAGGGATCATTCCTACTTTAGAAGGCGGCATTGAGCTTTCACTCAAAAATGGATATGTTCGACAAGGAAGGGTCCTTCCAAAAATTCTGAAAATTCTGAACCTTCCTCATATCCTTCGCGGAAAGGTCGATTTCGAGAAAACAGGGTTTCCCTTTGAAACGATCTCCTCAACATGGAAGATTGAAGAAGGAAAATTTTCGACGAAGGACTATCTCTTACGAAGTCCGATTATGAATGCCACCGCTGCAGGAACGTATGATTTCAAAAGGGATGACCTGGACGGAGTGGTTGCGGTGAGTCCTTTTGGCGCCTATTCTGACCTGTTAAAAGACATTCCGCTTTTTGGGAAAATCTTTTCTGGAGATCGACCAGGCATTGCGACCGCCATGTTTAGGTTGAATGGATCCCTGGCTGAACCTCAAGTCGTGTATTTGCCCCTAGAGTCATTGGGAAATGGGCTGACCGGATTTGCTCAGTTTGCGTTTGATATTTTAAAGAATACCGTTCTCATGCCTCTTGATGCTCTGAGTGGATCTTCCAAGGATTCCGCCTTATCTCCACAAGGTTCACCGTCTTCTCAACCCTCCGGCTCCACACCGCCACCTGAGGGGAAACCGGCCGCAACATCAAAATAGCTGAGGGAAATGATTAGATTCAGGATTTGTTTCGACATCTCAGCAAATGTTCAACGATCTATCATGAGTAAAATTGTCGTTTTTTTTCATTTCATGAAAGGCTGATGACATGGTTCCAACGGTTGAATGGAAGGATCATCACGTTCGTATTTTGGATCAAAGTGTGTTACCCGAGGACGTTCGTTTTCTCGATTGTTCAGATTATGCTGAAGTTGCCGAGGCGATTCGCTCGCTCAAGGTTCGTGGTGCTCCGGCCATTGGCGTCACGGCAGCTTTAGGGATTGCCTTGGGGGCAAGGCAATACACCGAACCTGATCTTGATGGTTTTCGGCGGCATCTTGATCAGGTTTGTGCGGTTCTCTCAGCGACACGGCCAACGGCCGTGAATCTTTTTTGGGCGGTGGATCGGATGAAGCGAGTGCTTGCTGGCGCGTCACTCCCTACTGTCGCGGCATGCCAACGACTTCTCCTTGAAGAAGCACAGGCCATACTTGAAGAAGATGTGCGGGTCAATCGGACGCTGGGCAAATATGGTGCGGCCATTATCCACGATGGCGATTCTATTCTTACGCATTGTAATGCCGGGGCGTTGGCGACCGCCGGCTATGGGACGGCTTTAGGGGTGGTGAGAGCGGCGTGGGAGGAAGGCAAAACTCTACACGTTTTTGCCGATGAAACCCGTCCGGTGCTTCAAGGTGCACGGTTGACGGCTTGGGAGCTTCAACAGGATGGCATTCCCGTGACCCTGATTACTGATTCTATGGCAGGTGCCCTTATGCAAAAGCAGAAGATTCAATGTTGTGTCGTCGGTGCTGATCGCATTGCAGCCAATGGAGATGTGGCGAATAAAATCGGCACGTATTCGGTCGCCGTCTTAGCCAAGGCCCATGGCATCCCGTTTTACGTGGCTGCTCCCTTTTCGACGATTGATATGAAGACGCCACATGGAGAGGCGATTCCAATTGAGGAGCGGAATGCTTCGGAAGTGACACAGGTGCATGGCAGTCGCATGATTGCGCCTGCTGGCATTTCTGTGTGGAACCCGGCGTTCGATGTGACGCCGGCCAATTTAATCACCGGGATTATTACGGAACGAGGGATTTTGTCTCCCCATGAATTGCCAGCCACGTGATCCAAATAGGAGTAAGTGTTGCCTGTGGTTAGAGAATTTGACTGAGGACTTTGGACAAGTCTAGGAGGTTATAGGGCTTGGCAATGACGCCGGAAAATCCAAATTCCTGAAATCGCGCCATGACCGGATCATTTGAATACCCGCTTGACACAATCACGACCGCTTCTGGATGTAAGGCCTTAATCTGTCGTAGGGTCTCCTTCCCGCCCATCCCTCCGGGAATGGTGAGATCCAGAATCGTGGCGACATAGGGCGTCTTTCCTTGTAGCGCCTGGGTGTAGTCGCGTAAGGCTTTCTCTCCCTCACCGGCAAAATCCACTTCAAAGCCAAGATGCTCGAGCATCTTCCCCAGGACCTCCTGGATTTCATTTTCATCATCCATGACCAGGATTCGCCCTTTTCCAGAAATCAACTCATGCGGACTTTCGTCTCTGGACGTTTCTTTCGTGGATGATGCAGGGAGATAGAATGTAAAACAGGAACCTTCTCCAAGTGCCGAAGAGACGGTAATGTGTCCCTCGTGACGTTTAATAATCGAGTAGGTCGTGGCAAGCCCTAATCCGCTCCCTTTTTGTTTCGTCGTAAAATAGGGATCGAAAATTTTGGAAAGATGCTCCTGCGGAATTCCGAGCCCCTGATCCTGGACGGTCACGCGGACAAAATTGCCTGGCTTAAGCGGAAGATCAGAAAGGGTGGCAATTGAATGATTAGCCACGGTGACGTCAATCATGCCGCCTTTCGGCATGGCTTGCTCGGCATTGATAATCAGATTTTGTAAGACCTGACTGATTTGTCCTTCATCAACGACGACGGGCCAGAGGTATTCTGGAAGATGCAACTGACATCGGACATTGGAG
>JAQBGS010000383.1:0-16707 GCA_032128535.1 Nitrospirota bacterium | reverse complement strand
CCTTCCCCATGGCCTTGCGTTTCAGACTTAGGGATTTCTTCTTCCAAACGACCGGAAATGTCACCCGTGGTCGAATCGACAGATGAATTAAATATTGGAAGCATTTGCATCACGAGATCCTGTTCCAATCGTGGAATGTCTGCCTCAGACCCTTGAGCCTTCAACGCCCTCACGACCACGCCCGTTTCAACATCAACGATTTTCAGGTTGATGGTCAGGAGGTCCTCATGTTGATAGAACCCGCCACGCACCAAATAGCGTACACCTTGAATATGGCCTAAAGAGACCGGGGCGACGGTAGAGGAAAATCCTCTCTGTTGAAGCCACTGTTCACGAAGAACGGGGCCTAAGGCATCCCGCGCGACAATAGAGAGGGACGGCCATGCGGCTAAATCATTCGTCAACATTTCTGACAAACTTCGACCTATCCAGTGCAGCTTGGGATTGGGACTCAAATTATCTAAGGGAAGAATTGCCAGGGTGTAGGGAGGAGCGAGAGGACGGGTAACAGATGTTTCAACGGGGCCGGAAGAAAACAAGTCTGCGTTGGATTGACCTGAGCTGGAGGTGATTCCCTGACATCCGCACACCCCAATCACACAACACCCCAGGAACCAGATCCAATTTCTGGTGTTACCCAATGACAGAATCAGCAGGGTGCTTATGTCGAAGACGCTGAAGAGTGGCTTCAGAGCGCAGTACATGGCGGATAATGGCTTCACGATCATCTGGAGCTATTTGCGTAAATTCAACGGCAATCTCAAATCCCACAGCTTCCCCATGCTGTGCCGGTTCAATTCGAATGATCTTTCCGACAACTTGCATCGGGATAAAAGGACGTAAGATCAGCCTCATTACAAGGAAGGAATCAACAGGGAATTCTTGTTCCGAAAAGAAACGAATCCCAGATCCACTGAGATTTACTTTGGCTAATTCCGGAATGGCTCGTTTCAGATTTTTATCTTTTCCCAGGGTCCGAAGAATGGATGTGAGCATCCAATCAATCCGCGTCACCATTTGCAACAACAACGGATCACGAATGGTCAGATCATTTTCATCGACCATGGCCTTCACAAGATCAGGAGACACGGCCAACTCTTCCCATTGCCACTGACTAAATGCGGCCGCATCAAGCTCAACCGGTTCATAAGAAAATGCCAGTGGCAGTTCAATCCAGAGACAAACAGGAATATCCGCACGGCAATCCTGACGCCGATCTTCAGAAGCGATGAGGCCATTATCCATCTTTGGTCACCTTCCAGCCCTCAAATAGTATCGGACTCACGACACCAAAACGCCCTGATGACACAGAGGCAACAAAGCCAATTGGTTTAATCAGTAAGATCATTTAAGACTCTGCCTTCCCTTGTAGCGTCCGGATCTCAACAAGAAGATCACGCGCTTGTTCAGCCGCTCCATGAATTTTCTCCAATTGCGACTTGAGTTGGATATCTTCACATCGAAGGAGGGCTAATTCGGAAAACACCACAACTGGCAACAGTTTATTTGAGAGTGAATGCAATAATGTTCCAATGTGGGCCAAATCCCCTGTGGCGGAATGGACTGAAGAGCCTGTTGCAAACGTTTGAGGAGTTGTCATATTAATCCTAAAGTACGAACAACTTCATCAAGGAAGGACTCGGCACCCTTGTTCATATTTCATTCCCTGACTTTAGTTACTTTCGCAATTGTTGTACCTAAAACATCAAGACGAGAATCTCGATGAAACCTTCAAAAAACCTTTTGTTTTTTTGCGAAATGGATGGTTGCGGATGTCTCTTTCCCTGACAACATGGCATCAATTCGTCAATTTTTTGACAGAACCAGGCCTAGGATTGAGATGAAGAATTCAGGGTTTATTGTAGAAGAAGGAGGAAAACCGGAATCACTCGTAAACAATTATTTCAGGATTAAATGACCCGAAGGTGTCAGATGCTCAGGCGATGTTGAGCTTGGGCCGGCTGATGGGTAACCCATTGTCGTTTCAATCCCTCAAGCCTGCGACGATGCTGTTGAGCTTCTCCAAGCTGTTGCAGCGTCAGGGTTTGCACTTCTCGAATGCGGGTCATAATCCATTGATCGTACTGCATGAGTTTCTTGGCAACATCCCGAGGGACAGTATGGAGAGAACCAGCACGGGTCCGACGATTATAGAGCTGAGCAACAGAGTCCCACTTCCCTTGGGTAGCCGCCTCCATTGCCATGCTCGTCAATTGTTCGAATACATTCTCTCCCTCATTCACCTGGCTCATTTACTTACATCCCTACAGCTTGTGGTTTTGCCCCTTGGATGGCCAATTCCTGCCAGGCTTCCCTGATTACACTCATACATCGTATAGGACCTTCTAAACGGCCTGGTTCATTTTTGAGATTGGCTTGAGTCAATTCAAATTGAATATATTCGTACAAACGTTGCAAGTCTTTCGCAACGACTCCCCCTTCTTCCATATTCAAAGAAGCCGATAGCTCTCCAAACACCCGAAGCGCCCGATCAAGAAATCTCGCTTTATCATGAAAGTTGAGGGCCACGATACCCTTTTGAGCCAATTTCATCGAAGAAATCGCCGCGTCATACAATAAGACCACGACCTGTACTGAAGACGCTGTCGAAATCTGTGTTGTTGTATAGGCTTGAGCACCAACCATTATTCGTATTCCCCTTCCTTAGGAATGAATTAATTTGATGACCGTGACAATGTCGCTAAAGCATTCAATTGATTTTGTAAGGTCGCCAACAACCCATCCAAATTAGCAAACTTTATTCGCTGTTGTTCCTCATAACGACTGAGTGCCGCTTCCTTTACCGAAATCTGTTGCGCAAAATTATCAATTTGCTTTGTCAGCGAATTCTGCCTGATAGCCAGAGCCCCCGATTCAACATCATCTAATGCATCAACGGCATTAACCACGAGTTCAGCAAGCCCTTCGGTCCCTGTTGTGGGATTCTGAATAAACAAATCCCGAACAGCTGAATAATTTTCACTGAGGGCGGCATCAAGCGTGGCATCATTCAGTTTGATCGTACCGTCAGCCGGTTGGGTTTCAAACCCGATCTGAGACGCACTTGTGAACGTAGTTAACCCACTGATTTGAGAAAAGGTCGATTGCCGTATGCGATCAAGAACTGTCCGAGCAAGAGAATCCCCCACAAAAATTCCCCGCTCTCCCGTTTCAAGATCAAATTCCGTCTGTTCATTAATAAATTCCACAACTTCATTGAAGGAACTCACAAAATTCGATATCCCTTCTTTCACGGCCGTATTGTCTCGCGTCACCGAAATAGTTACGGGATTACTAAGGTCTTCAGCCTGCAAATTTAAGGTGAGCCCAGAAATAACATCCGTAAGCGTATTGCTGGCGCGATCGATCGTTACCGCTCCAACGCCTTCCCCCAGGACAATTTGGGAATCTCGGGCGGCTTGAAAGGTATCAACTCCCTTTTTCTTGGTTTCTATCTCGGTAGTATCCGTAACAATGGTAATGGCTTGGTCTTGCCCAGTTTCGTTCGAGGCTAACACCAAGCGATACGCTGGCGTGGCGGCCGTGCCAGTATTGAGAATCGATGCACTCACCCCTACACCAAGATTGTTAATGCCATCTCGTAAGTCTTCTAATGTACCTGTAGCATCCAGATTCACAGTTTGAACGGAACCTCCTCCCACCTGAAAGGAAAAAGTACCTGTGGCTCCGCTGACAATGTCTGTATCCGTGGTGGAAACGGCTGTAGAAGCTTTGGATACAATCTGATGAGCTGAGGCCAATTCATTGACTGTCACCCTATAAGTACCGGACGCGGCAGTCGTTGACGCACTAGCCGTCAACAAGGTTTGCGAACTGGCAGAAGAAACACTCACTTCATTCTTATCAAAACTTAGACGTGTTCGGAGACTGTTGGCGGCATTTTGCAATCCGAGCAATTTGGTTCCCAACGATCCAAAATTCGTGAGTTTTTCTTGGTCATTTAGCTTTCGTTCATTAATTCGGTCGATCGGAATCCGTTTAGCTTGAACAAGAAAGTCGACAATCGGCCCAAAGTCGACGCCATTTCCAAGGCCACCAAAACTGATCATGGCTCACTCCTTGAAGAAAATCGAACAAACAACATCTAATATTGGTTACCCAAAGTCAGAAAGACATCCGCTGAGGAAAGAGCTTCTTTCGTGGATTACAAGGAAATAAATAGAAAAATACTTAAATTTCTTCTTCTACAAACAGCCCGGACTGATCCACAAAAAACCGGTCTAAATCAAGAACTTCCTCAGAAGGTATTTGTCGGATCAGGTCGCCTGTTTCTTTATCAAGAACACGAATAATGACTTGGTTCAGCTCTTTATCCACAGAAAATTCAATACGTGGTTCGACATGCCGTAAGGTTTCTTGCAGTCGCGTAAGAACCATTTGATCCTGTTCCGGGTTTCGGGATTCTTGCAGCATCTTGCCTTCTTGGCGGGCAATATTTTTCTTCTCGTTTACGCGAGACGCTTCTCCTCCCAAAGATTTTTGACCTTCGCGCACACGAATTTCTTGTCCGACCACAATGGTAATTGTAGCGGTGTTTTGGGGAATGCTTGAAATCATTATAGGTTACCCCCTTATATAGGAGGGAGGCCAAGTCACTCGACCTGGCCTCTCCACCTATGCCCTTTTACTGCAGCAAGGTTAGGGCTTGCTGAGGTAAGGTATTGGCCTGAGCCAAAATCGAGGTTCCAGCCGCCACCAAAATTTGGTTTCGGACAAATTGGGAAGTTTCAAAAGCAATATCGGCATCCCGAATACGAGATTCCGCAGCCGTGACGTTTTCATGGGCTACTCCCAAGTTCAAGACTGCAGCATCGATTCTATTCTGCAAGGACCCGACATTGGCTCGGGCTGACGCCACAGCACTAATGGCACTATCAATATTCGACAACGCACTGAGAGCATTGGCCGAAGTCGAAACGTTGACCGTGGACAAAGTCAAATCAGCGGTGGTCAAATCTTTCAATGACAAGGTCAACGTGTCATTCGCCGAACTCCTGAATCCAATTTGGAGAGACAAGGAGTTGTTATCTGTCCCGCTCAACAACTTCACACCGTTGAATTCAGTGACGGCAGAAATCCGGTCAATTTCAGACCGAAGAGCCACAAATTCCTGATCCAAAAACGACCGCTCATTCGAACCCAAAATACCACTGGCCGATTGTGTGGCCAGTTCCCGAAGCCGGCTTAACAGGTTCCCGATGTTTTCCGCACCACCGTCGGCGATCTGTAACAAACTGATCCCGTCGTTTGAATTCCGAACGGCTTGGTTGATACTTCGAATTTGAGCTCGAAGGGTTTCTGAAACACCGAGACCGGCGGCATCATCTGAAGCTTTTGTGATTCGTAACCCAGAAGACAATCGGGCTACCGACCCCTGTAACTGGGAAGTGGAAATACCCAAATTCCGTTGGGCCGTGATGGACGCGATGTTGTGGTTAACGATAAGTGCCATAGATTCCTCCTTGATGGCTTGACCTCAAAGGATCCATCCCTTGAGGGAGATTGTGAATTAGATAAGCCGAAAGGCCTCCTAAGAGATTGGTAAAAATAACCAATTTCGTTGTCTGGCCCTACTTATCGTCCATCAAGAAGAAAACTTGAGAAGCTTTCCAATCGTACTGTACATTTTTTTGTGTACCTAAAGATTGTCATACAACTAAACATAACGTGCTAATCCAGTGAAATTTTATGATGCTGAGAACGTTATTGTGGAAGCCGAGGAATCACTTCATATTCCAACATGTCAGCCACTCGCACTTCGTCCATATTTTGTCTCGCCAGCATGAGTTCATTCACCCAATGAGACAGATTCTGGGACTGATTCGATTGTGAGCCAACCACAGATTGCTGAATTTGTATCCATTCTAAATAATCCGCTACTTGCCCAAACCATTGGTCTAAATAGCGCAAGCCTCCCCGACCCTGACGAAAATCCTCCACGATTTTTTGGGCATTGGTGCGCAATTGCTGTCCAAATTCTTTTCCCGTTTCACCTGCCCGTTGAACAAGACTCTCCATTCGCTCACTTGTCGCCGCAATAGATCCAAAAGAGCTTGCGACCTGAGACAACGTATGGGGCACTAATTCCCGATCGGTCATGGGTCGATTGCCAACATAGAGTTGTGTCACCAACCGGCCTTGAGCTTCTGCCCGATCACTTAAATTCGCAAGCACTTCTTCTAATTGGACGGTATCGCTCACTTCCCACTTTTCTTCATCCAATTGAACCAGCATATAATTCCCTCCTTATCGGTTCAGGTGAGTTCTGAGAGAGCTGCCTAAATGTCAGCTTGGCTCGTGTACGAAAAGCATGAGAGGCCATGACATATTCTTCGGTCATCCCAATTAATGTCTGCCCTTCTAGGTTAAAGGTCTCTCGAATGAAGGCCACTGCCAGCGGCCCAAATGCATAGGAGGACCTGACCAGTTCTTTCATAGCAAGCGTTTGCTCTTTTAATTGATGCTGCGCCTTCTTGAGTTTCAGCACAGGCACCGGCTGTTTCCTACAGAGAGACCGCACCTCCTCGGCCTGTTGACACAAGACATCGACCTGCGAGAAAAACTGCGGCCACAACCCTACAACTTCAGAGTGATTGGGAGGAACATTCGTAGGAACGGAAATTTTACTATACCGGCCAGTAAACATTTCATACCAATAACGCCGCCAATAGGCTCCGTACCAAGTCGAAAGATCTGGTTCATGGCCGGATCGCAACACAAAGGTCCCAAGTTGATCTTTGTCAATCGTTCCTTCATAGACTCGTATCTTGGAAGAAAATTTTGGCAAGGTCCCTTCCCCTAACACATGCAAACATAATGCGGCGATTTCCTGTGGAATAATATGATCCTTACAGGCGTGGTGGGGACAAACTTTGTCGAATCCGCAAGGACCACAGGTGATATCCGGTTGCACCACCCAATGCCCTGGCCCAAAAGGTCCCGTTTCGCGAAAATCCACATGCCCGACCGACATATTGACAACAGGAGTCTTCACGCCAACAGCCATGTGCATGGGCCCGGTATCATTCGTCACCATGAGTTGGCATTGCTGCAACAGCGCGACAACCTCTGGCACTGAGGTTTTGCCAACGGCTTCACACAGGACTCCCTTCCCCCCAGCCTGTCGATACGCCTGTAGAGCTTCTTTCACGGCCGGCTCTTCTTTTTTGGTACCGATGAGCACAAATCCCACATCCCGTTCTTGACTGAGATGCGCCATCAATTGACCAAAATATTCGGGTCGCCAAGCTTTCATGGGATCACTGGCGCCAACTTGGACAGCCACCCAATGCTTTGGTGCTCCTGAATGGTGCAGATAAATCCTCGCCCAATCGCACAGGTCATTAGTCACGAATAATTCGATGGGGTGAAAACTGCCTGGTCCACTACCCCCAAGCGCGTACAGATCAACAATATTAAAACGATTCAAATGACGATAGACTTGGAAATCGAGAAAATATTTCATCCAGGAATTTTTCACCAGGAAACTTCCATCATGGGCAGTCGTCATTCCCCGCTCGTCGGCACATCCGAAATACTTCACCAGAAAGGCGCTGCGACGATTAAAGGTTAAATTGACGACCCGATCATATCCAACCTGTAGCAAAGGCTTCGCCCAATTGGAAAGATCCTGATACAGCGACACCACATCACGAGCACAGACACGACTCTCATCCATCAACTCTTGAAAATCAAAGGCGAACACCTGCCGAATACCTGGAATCAGTGTGGCCACATGCGCAAATTCCTGATCGACAATCAGGTCAATCGCCACACCAGGAAACTCTTCCTCCAAGCGCGCCAGCAAGGGGATCATTTGAATCAAATCCCCCATCCGCGTGATATTGATGATGAGGACGTGCTTCATAAGAAATCGCGTTTTTCCTGACGATATTCGTCCATCATCAATATCAATAGTTCTTCCCGCTTCAGTTGAGCCTCAGGACCTTTTAGTCGAATGGTCCTGGCCATATCCACAAGCTCAACCCGATCGGTTTTGGGGAAAGATTTCAGAAGTGGAACTAATTCCGGACAATCTCGGCTACGAGCCAACAATGATTCGGCCTGCCGCTCACCTTGTAGGATCGCGCCAATGCGATCTGGGCAAGCCAACCCCATGGTACTTAACAACGTCTGCATCCGATGAGCGTAGGTATGGCACATCACCACTCGTTTTTTTGACGCCTCGGCCATAGCTCGTCGCTGTTCTGGTTCGTGTAAATATGTTCTGATTGCGGGCACAAATTCTTCTGGAGTTCGTACGACTTTCATCATCGTGGCATCAAATAGGTCAGGCAAAAGGGTTCGATAATCAGTCACCTGAAAGGCCCCACAACTCGCCAACTCAAAGGTACGAGGATTCACGCTATCCCCATCAGGATCAAAACCTTCCCTCGTATACGAATGAAGATTGATATTCACCTTGGTCCCATTAAATATTTTCACACTGGTCGGCGTATCAATTCGATCCCCGTTTCGTTGAAGAACCTTGGCTAAAGGTCCACAATTGTCCCATTCATTGCCCCACAACTTAAAGGTCCACTCACGCCCCAACAAGGCTGGTAACATTTCCCTTCGATTGCGATAGCCGGCACCAAAAAACGAGACATCGGCTTCCAATTCCGCCCGTTCCTGCTCAGTTAAATTCACAGACTGATGAATGGTGGGATCGGCAGCCAGCGGCAAATAGGAAACGTGCGAAGCCCCGGCGTTCTTAAAAGCCTCCAAACAGGCCGTTTGCTGCATGACAAACCAAAAGTCGTAGCCCTCAATCATCTGTTGCCAGTAAGTCAAATGACGGAAATTCTCCACAAACCACATGGCCGTCAAAACTTTTTTTCGACGCATTTGCTCAAGCACCGCCATCGAGAGAGGCGCCTGCGACATGGCCAAAACCAAATCGGGAGGATCTTCCGCCACATGCGCCAAACTGATCACCCCTAGGGTGTCACTAAACCTCTGCTGGACAGTCATTCGAAGCCGATCATCTCGAATGGTATTCAGATGCTGATATCCACGGTCATGCAGACTATGGTCCACCCAGCTCACCCTATGGCCCAAGGATTCCAAAGCCCGAACAACATACCCCGCGATGGGAAGAGAACCTCCATAAATCGGGCCAACGACCATGATGTGTAAGGCTCCACTGACTCGCTTGGCTAACTGTTCACGAAGCTGATGTCGAAAGGCATCATATAAATCCGAATGGAGGCTTAGGGCTGGTTCATAGGTGAGAAGTCGAACGCGTTGCCTTTGCTTTCCCACCTGCATAGCCATGTGCTCCGGATCACCCCACACCCATTTCACTCGCTCACCCCACCCATCCAAAGTTCTAACCGCCAGCCCATCAACTAATTCCGACAGACTGGGAACGACTATCATGATGATAGAATCTTGAGATACCTTCCCGAGTAACGCCTCCACGTGATACCACAAACCCACACCCAACACGACCAACGCTTCACCCGCTTGGCAATCATTCGCTTGATGAGTGGCCCATTGTTCGGCTTCACGAACGGGATCATACGCACTATGAATGGAGCGATTGTTGACCACCGCCGTTGGCACACCAGCCTTGGACGGTTGAATGGACAAGATACCTCCGGAGGTATTCAACACTTGCGATGCTAACGCCGGATCCTGGGACCGAAGTATCGCAACATTTTTTTGGAACACATTCATGACGAACATCCTGCAATGAGAGAATGAGAACTAAAATTCGAATAGCGATTGGCCGACGGGACAGCCAACCGTTTCCAAACATTTTTTCGCTGCAATACCGCAGCATCAGGTTGTTCTCCATTCATATAAAACATGCCCCACTCATCGCGATGGCTCTTCCATAATTCCCATTCCGATGGATTTTCACTGCCATGTTGTTCTTGTATGAGTTGAAGAGTTTCGATCACGGGCCATGAACACGGGAGCTGAGTCGGGCTGTTGATATTGTGTGCGTCCAGCCTTTCAGGATCGGCACTTCGCCGGTACTGCCACACATAATGTCCCACGCCATATGGCCCGGTTTCATGCACACGCGCCCGGGAAAAATACCAGCCGATCGCCCGTGCCCCGCAGGCCACCCCTACGTGCAATGGACCCGTATCGGATCCCACCACCCACTGACAGCGATTGAACACATGTGCCAGTTGCGGCAATGACGTCCTCCCCACACAGTTGAATAGTCGAGACAGATAAGAAGGAGGCAATTGATCCTCCAAGGCCAACGACGCTTCCCGTTCGCCAGGCCCACCAATCAGCACACAAAGACCATTGGGAAGACGGTCGATGCAAGCTTCAATGAACTGTCGCCACGTCGCAAGTGGAACTCTCCGATCTCCGTCCCCAGCCCCCAGAACAATTCCAATTCGGTCCCATGAACCTTCATTCACCATATGGGCAAGATCAGATGGTAAATCAACATGCGTCGCTTGAATGGTGGGAACCACGGCTGGAGGATTCACGCCACAGACCCCACAGAAGGCATCGGCTAAATGAATGCGATTGGCTCCACGATCACTCGCCATTTGGCGCAAATAAGCCACCCATGGCGGCCGGCTGGAGTGTAACGGTCCCTGATCCCCTGCTCCAACCACCCGTTCACTCACCAAATGAGATGCGACAATACTGCGGGGATGATTATTCAAATTGTAGGCCACGGTATACTGAGGGAAGGCACAATCTGCCATGTCTTGTTCTGCCGCGATGACTAGTCGCTCCTTTTGACCTCCATCCCTCGTGGCCAAGTCATGCCAACACCCGCCTTCCCAGGGATAAACCCTCTGAATACTTGAGAAAAGTTTGCCAAAGGGCGTTAAGGGAGCCGCACACAAAAGATCTAAGGGCTGATCGGGAAGAGACGAATGAAGAGAGGAAATAGCCGGCAAGGACTGGGTGAGATCACCCAATCGTGCTAACTGTAGAAGGAGAGATCGAGACATCGACTGGTTTGACTCGGCAATAATTTCCTCCTAATGGACGGAAACCAAATTGCTTTGGGCCGGGGGGAGGGCCAGCACCCTTTCTAAATCTTCTAATCCTTCATATTCCGGTTGAACTAGGCGTAGCCACGTGAGATGTTCCTTGGCCTCTTCAGGTTGACCAGCCCGGCATTGTACGCCAGCCAACGCAAATCGGATATCGCAATCTGCGGGATTCCTTTCAACAAATCTGGTCAAATGCCTTGCTAAGGTTTCCCATCGCTGGATGACTGTCCCAACTTGTATCAAGCAGCGTATCGCTTTGACATTATCTGGGTCGACAGACAACACTTGTTCAAATTGATCCCATGCTTCAGCAGTCTGATCGAGGCCTAAACAGGCCATTCCTAAACCCATCTGAGCCTTTTGACTCTCACCGACAATGGCCAAGGCTTGCTCAAACGCATGCTTCGCTTCTGAAAATTGTTGTCGCTGAATGGAAAGGATTCCTTTTAACGTCCATCCTTCTTCTCTTAGCGTAAACACACGTGTTAATTCATCTAGATGCCTTTGTGCCTCATCAAGATTTCCATTCTTGAGCATGGCGCGCGCCAGACCCAATCTCGCATTCGGATGGTCGGCGATTCTGAGTAATTTCTCCCAAAACTGTACGGCTTCCCGTTCACAATGTAAGGTCTCACAGACTCTGCCAACCCACTCAAGAATTCCAATATCATTTGGCCAATCTTCAGCATCAACCAGTAAATCGTGAATCTTTTGACTCTCATTTATTTCGTCTAATGGTTGACATGCCTGTCCTAGTAATAGCTGTTGAAGGTCCACAACTCGCTGCCAAGCAGAAGCAGGAGTCGCATGCGCCATGGGAGTCAACCGAGACCGTATTTTCCCTTCCGAAACATCTTGTTGAATAACATAGCCGTTTTGAGCCGCCACCAGATCCTCATCCTCCAACCAGAGATGTTCCCAGCGAGATAAAAACCGTTTGGCATTGGCCTCATCATGTGTTTTTCTGCCAGGAGTTTGGCTTTCCAGATGATACAAACAACTTTGAGGTTGATAAATAATCTTCTTACCCATCTGGCGGATTTTCAAGCACAAGTCAACATCTTCAAACCCATTAACAAAACCTTCATCAAATCCACCGACGCCGTCAAAAATCTCTTTTCTGACTAACATACATGCAGCGGTCACGGCCTGGAATTCTTTCCGGGTATTCACGGCTGGCAAATTTTCTGGGACCCCTACAAACAGGTGATACGGAGTCCGAAAAAGTCGTGAAATCACCACACCAGCATGCTGAATCGTGTCATCTGGATAGAGCAATTTGCTTCCAACGATGGCCACATCCTGATGGCCCTCAACCTCATTCAATAAAGCACGTAACCATCCAGGCTTGGGAATCGTGTCGTTGCTTAAAAAAACAAGGAAACGCCCATTGGCAGCGGCCGCCCCTTGATTACATGCCTTGGCAAAACCATAGTTTTCGGGATTGGAAATGATTTGGATGTCCCCACCCAACTTGGACAGGAAGGCTTTGGTGTCATCGGTGGACGCATTGTCCACCACAATGACTTCATAGGAACATCCATTCGTCACATCCGCGAGATGCGTCAGACACTGCTGAGTCAGCTCCACTTTATTGAAAACCGGAATAATAATTGAACAGTCGAAGTCCACTCGTTGAGTTTTTGCTACCCGTACCTGATGCCGCTCGAGATACATGTTTCGAATGATCGTCTGTTCTGGTTGGGCGATATCTAATTGATTGGACAACCCTTCAGGTGATACCCAATATAATCCTGTGACTTCGGGAATATGCATCAGATTAAATTGCTCACCCATTCGTAACCAGAATTCTTGATCTCCAATCGCCATGTAGTGTTCATCAAAATAGCCAATTGCTTCATGAACGTTCCTACGCCACATAGGGTGGGGACCCACTCGACAATTATAAAGAAGATCTTCAAAACTATATCCTGGCCATCTCCATTCACCACAACGAGTATGGAACTCAAACGTTTCATGAGGAATGCGAGTGAGATAGGTATCCCCATAGACCAGAACCACATCCGGTTGTGAGTCGAGTGTGTTGGCCAGAATCTCATAGGCATCCTTCTTGAGACGATCATTCGTGCTAAACGGGGTGATATAGGTGCCTTGAGCAAGCCGAATGGCCCTATTCCAGGCGGCATAGACCGTTTCTCTTTGTGTCCGAAGATAGGTAATATTGGGAAACCGTTGTTGGTATTCTAAAATAATATCTTTTTCCGCTTCCGGAGATCCGCTATCCACAATGACAATTTCCATTTGATCAAAAATTGTTTGACGAACAAGATCATCCAAACATTCCTTGATAAAGCCCTCAGATGCATAGGTGGATACTATTGCGGTGACCTTAAAAGAATCCGCTAGTTCGACCTGAGGACGACTAATAGAGGGAAGACTCTCTGTATGGTTAATGGTATGAGCCATCATCGCTTCCCCATTTTCCCGTGGAGACCACTGTACCTGTAACGTCTGGAGATATCGCAAGATCGCATCTTGATTTTCCCGTCCCAGGGAATGCCACACTTGCTGAATACCCAACCGAACAGGTCCATCGAGAAATTGCATCAATTGCAGGTGTGAACCAAACCGTTCCCTAGTATAAAAAACTGATTGCAGAACCTCCGGCCATCGCCCGTGCGCCATAAGACCGGTTTTAAGCATTTCACAATACCAGGAAAAATCCAATGGCATTTCGGTATGATACCGGGCTCGAGCCTGTGAGAACCCATGATCGAATATCGCTTTCACCACTTCGCAGACATCCGAGGGAGAGCATTCCTGAAGTTCAAGAATAGCCTCGGTGGGCAACTCATGATATTTCGCATCATGAACCATGGAGGCATAGACCCCCGTCGAGGACCGTAATAATTGAATCATTGGAAGAGGTTTTGCCCAGGTGGAAGTGGCCATCCAGGATAAGCCACTTGATACTCCAAGGAATAAATGGCTCCAATGCGTTAATTCAGCCATTTCACGAATCGTCAACTGACTCCCATCAATGACCCGGTCCGTGGCACCAGGGATGGAGGTCTTTCCAGAAAGAATCACGACAGCCCGAGGAATACACTCCGTGATCTGTTGAGCAACTATCAAAGCAAACTGTTGGTCAACAAAAGTTTGGTGACTTCGACCTTCCCACTCAAAAATTATGACTAAATCTTGCTCATGCAACCTGTGATGTTTCACAAATGTTTGCGCACGACTCACTTCTTGTGTGGAAAGCCGGACAATCGGATTGACGGGCACCCTTATACCTTTTGAATACCCACGAAAAATTGACGAGCGAATCGTCCCATCATAATTCTTGAAATTCCCGGGATTAATTTGACTGAATATCATTTCATTAAATTCGTTCTGACCGTACTTTCGTTGCGCCTCTTCCATAAACGCGATCCACGCCACAGCCATATTTTTGGGGTGATCTAGCGGTATTTCCCATACCGCGTCAACAAAAGGATTGAGAGCGATAGCATCTTTGTATAAGGATCCAATTGCCCACGTCAGATGACAGCCAGGGTAATCATTCTTAATTTGCGCAGCCAAACTTGACGCATACAAACAATCTCCATAAGACCCTAACTGCCCAAGCAGGATTCGCTTTCTACTTGATGGTCCCTCATTATTATTCTTATAAAACCAGCCTTCCCAATGATGCTCAGCCCGCAATTCTGCTAATTGGAACTCGGCTTCCACCGGGTCATCTGAAAGGGCAACGACCTGGTCGGCCCCGCTCAGGGATTGAATATTGTTGGCTGCCGATTCGGAAGTAAAATAGGTAATCAGCCCCGTAGGATACTGCTCCTTAATTTGTCTGATAACCTTTTCACCCCACGTCATAACCGACTGTGGGTCCCAGTTGACTAAACCGTGGTGCTTATAGAGGGAAGAATAATAGCAAGAGAGCGAAGAGCCACTTTGATTCATATTGGTTGCACCTCATGAAGTGGAGACATCATCATTTCCACTAAGTCTGAAAATTCAACGGTAGGCTGCCACCCTAACAGCCGCATGGTAGAGGGGTTTGAAACAAGTCGGGAATATTCAGGAGTAAACTTCTCATCAACTTTGACATAATCGCACCAGTTCTTTCCGACGCGGCCGAAGCAAGCCTCTACCCATTGCTGAATGGAATACGCTTTACCACTTCCAATGACGGCCTCAAACACTTCATCTTGAGAGACCAACGCCCACATCCCCTGAACAATATCACCCGAAAAGCTCCATTCTTTTTCCACCGTCATATCACCCAAATGCAGGATTTCCTTAGACCCCTCGGCTATCCGCTTTGCCACTGCCACCACCTTTTGGCTGATATGCCGAATGGAACGCCTGGGACTTTCATGATGAAAAAGATACCCAACATACACAGGAAGTCCCAGTTGTCGATAATACCGAGCAAGATATACCGAATGAATACGTGCTACGGAATAGGCACTTGAAGGGGCAAATGGTTCATGTTCAGATATCGCCGTCCCAGTATTCTGAAATTGAACTCCACTTCCCGTAAGAAATACCTTGGTATTCGTGCCAGCACTTTTCACCGCTTCTAAAATATTCAACGTTCCAGTCGAAATGGCATTATGGTTCGGAAATAGCGTTTCATGCCGAGTAGAGGAGACGGCCGCAAAATGAAAAACGTGGGTGGGGCGGATGGTCTTGATAAGATTCGATACGAAAGCAAAGTCTTGTACGTCACCCCTCAGCCAATCTCCTGACCGAGAGACTCCGTGCACTTCGATTTGAGCCGTTTGGCAAAGGTTGGCCAAATAATACCCATCTTGTCCATTCGCCCCAAAAATCAGCACCCTCATAGCTTTTCTTTCTGGAAGACAAATGTTGCAAAAGTGTAACGACAGTTGGCATAGGTAAAATCAGGATTGGGACATTCCCACTGGGGTTCATCAACCAGAGTGCAGCCTTGGAGGAGAGGGAGCAATCGTTTCATAAAGTCATGTTGTGTGTAAAATCGATAATCTTCTTGAGGAAGCCGATCTCCTACTTGATATTGATCGTTGTAATCACAAGTCAAAATCGCCGTTCCTCCAGGAGCAAGCAATTCTCCAATCTGCTTCATAAACTGTTCATCATCTTCTACGTGCTCCAAAACTGAAGTCGAAAAGATAATGTCCCAAGATCCCTTCTTCGTCGTCGATTTATGGAAAAACTCATTGAGATCATAATTTAAAATGGGGTCAATCTCCTCAAATTCATACCCAAGTCTTTTCAACGAATATGCCGCGCTATCTTCAAAGCTTCCCACACACAATATTCGGGGAGGTTGCTCCGAAGCCGCAAACATCTGAACGGCATCTAAGACGAATGCTTGTTGGACATTTGCTTCCGGAATTTTCCTATTCATTACTTCGGGTGCCAATTCAAACAATTGGTCCACAGCGGGTTGATATTGGCGTCTAGCCTGATCGTCTAATATTCTATTAAACTGTCTATTCTTGATAGTTTCCAAAATGCGATCATGGCGCCCCCTTCCGTTCGTCTCAGTACTCCTGCCTTGCGGCTCTTGCACGCTAAAGTTTTGAAGATTGCCTAGTTGGCTTGGTTGATCAGTTGGAAGATGGTCCTCGCCTTTACAATATCCACCGTTACCATTATCTATTGAGGTTCCAACAAACTGAGAAGTCCCCTCCGTTTTTCTCCATTGAGGCATTTGCAACACCGTGCCAACAATTTTTTCAAGTGCGTG
>JAQBGS010000382.1:0-2505 GCA_032128535.1 Nitrospirota bacterium | reverse complement strand
TGAGTAGTTCATGGTCGTACCATGGGGTGAAAAAGTTTGTCAATCAGCACAATGGCCCTACGCCATCGCGCATTTGGCCTTCCAGGAATTCACGCTTTTTGCTTTCTCGGGTCCAAACGCCTGAACCGCTTCAAAGCGGAGGGGACCTTTCGTTCCTTGTGTTTGACGCGATCTCAGGGTATCGTAAAATGAAGGCGGTGAATGATCTCCCTCCCCTCATACCTCTACAAGGAATACTGCATCTTTCCTGAATGAATACCTTTCAACAGTTGTTGTCAGCGATTAAAACCTGGTCTTGGGTTCGAATTATCCTTGTCTGTTCTCTGGTCCTTGGATGTATTGGAATCGGGACGGGCGTGGGAGTTCTTTGGATAGCCACTCGTGACCTCCCGACCTTCGATTCCTTTCAAGATTATCAGCCAAGTTTGGTGTCCCGAGTCTATGCGGATAACGGGGAAATCATCGGGCAATTCTTTATTGAGCGTCGTCTCTATACCCCTTATGCTCAAATCCCCAAAACGCTCATCCAAGCGGTCATTGCGGTAGAAGATACCCGCTTCCTTGAGCATCCTGGACTTGACCTGGTCGGCATTGGTCGCGCTGCCTGGACGAATCTGAAAAAAGGTGGGCGTTTCCAAGGTGCCAGCACCATTACACAGCAATTAGCACGAGCACTCTTCCTCTCTCCAGAACGTACCTATTCGCGCAAAATCAAGGAACTCCTTTTAGCCTTGAAAATGGAATGGGTTCTGACGAAGGACCAAATTCTGGAAATGTACCTGAACCAAATTTATTTTGGTCATGGTGCCTACGGGATCGCTGCGGCCACGCTCACCTACTTTGATAAAAGCGTGACCGAATTGAGTCTTCCTGAAGCCGCTTTTTTAGCTGGATTGCCTAAAGCGCCAAACACGTATTCGCCCTATCGCAATCCCGACCTTGCTAAGTCTCGAAAGGAATTAGTCTTACATCGCATGGTCGAAGCTGGGTTTATCACCGAAGAAGAAGCGCAGACGGCTATTGGGACAATCTTGAATTATCGCCGTCAGGCTATTGAACCCATTGCATCCTATTTTGTCGAAGATATCCGGGAACATTTAGTCGAGCGGTATGGGGAATCCCTCGTGTATAAGGGCGGTTTACAGATCTACACCACCTTAAACATTGCGATGCAAAAACTCGCCGAAGGCAGCCTACAGCAAGGCCTACGGCAGTTGGATAAACGGCAGGGATGGCGAGGCCCGCTTGGCCATGTGGAAGTGACCAAAGATTTTGTGCCTCCCGAGGAGTACCCCGAGTTACAGAATCCTCATGCGGCCAAGATCCATGGACTCTATCGAGGACTCGTCACGAAGGTCACCAAACAGTCAGCTGATATTCTGATTGGGAATACATATAAGGGAGTCATTTCCCTTAAAGATATGCAATGGGCCCAACGTCGGCTGAAGGACCTGAACGATGTTGAGACGGCGATGGTTCAGAAAGAGTTTACTCCACGCCACATCCTCAAAGTTGGTGATATCGTGGAGGTCTTACCCCAAAAGGGTAATCTCGAATCGGGCAATTTCGTCCTGGAACAGACGCCGCTTGTGGAAGGCTCGTTACTCGCGCTTGAGCCCAGGACAGGAGCCGTTCAGGCCATGTCAGGTGGATATGATTTTAATCGAAGTCAGTTCAACCGAGCGGTGGCGGCAAGACGGCAACCTGGCTCAGCTTTCAAACCGCTCATTTATGCCACCGCTCTTCAACAAGGGCTTACTCCGGCCACATTGATTTTGGATGCACCGGTAGTCTACCAAGACGAAGAACTTGATCGAGTCTGGAAACCAGAAAATTATGAGAAACGATTTTTTGGAACCATTACGCTGCGCGAAGCCCTGCGGCATTCGCGCAATGCCGCCACCGTCAGGCTCCTTGAACAAATTGGCGTCCCTGGAGTCGTGAACGTGGCTAGCAATTTGGGCATTCAAAGCCCCCTCAGTCAAGACCTGTCACTCGCCCTGGGGTCCTCCAGTGTGACCCTCCAAGAACTGACTTCGGCCTACGGGGTCTTTTCCAATCAAGGCATGTGGCTGCGCCCTTATCACATCACGCTCGTCAAAGATGTGAACGGAGAAATTCTTGAACAACACTTGTTTGAACCACGGCAGGCCATGTCACAGGAGAATGCATACTTGACCACCAACATGTTAATGGATGTCATCCAAAGCGGAACCGGACGTCACGCCAAAAGGATCGGACGCCCCTTGGCTGGGAAAACGGGGACGACAAATGGGTACAACGATGCTTGGTTTGTGGGCTATGCTCCTAATTTAGCCACCGGGGTGTGGGTCGGATTTGATTCAGTCCGAACCTTAGGTCGATTGGAATCTGGAGCACATGCCGCCCTTCCGATCTGGACTGAATTCATGGAGCAGGCACTGCGAAATTTGCCTGTGATGACGTTTACGATCCCCGAGGGGATTCAATTTGCCCAGGTCGATACGACCACAGGAAACTTACCCA